>CAZEHU010000107.1:0-7892 GCA_964511605.1 uncultured Myxococcales bacterium | reverse complement strand
CTGATGCCGACGCGGGCCGCCGAGCTGCTGATCACCCGGCGCGCGCGGGTCCCCGATCCCCTGCGCATCGAGCGGGCGCTGCGTGCCCCCGAGGTGGGCCCGCGCATCCTCTTCTTCACCGGCGGCAGCGCCCTCAAGGAGCTGTCCCGGGTGCTCAAGGCCTATACCCACCGCTCGATCCACCTGATGAGCCCCTTCGACTCCGGCGGCAGCTCGGCGGAGCTGCGCCGCGCTTTCGAGATGCTGGCGGTGGGCGACCTCCGCAACCGCCTCCTGGCCCTGGCCGACGAGACCGCGCGGAGCAACCCCGAGACCTACGCGCTCCTCTCCTACCGCCTGCCGGTCGACGCCGGAGCCGAGGCCCTGCGGGAGGAGCTGCTCGCTATGGTCCGAGGCAGCCACGCGCTCGTCGGCGCGGTGCCGGCCTCGCTCCGCCGCATCGTGCGGAGCTGCCTGGAGGTCTTCGAGCGTGAGGCACCCGCCACCTTCGACCTGCGTGGTGCCTCCGTGGGCAACCTGGCGCTCACCGGCGGATGGCTGGCCGAGGGGCGGGATCTCGGCCGCGTGCTCTTCCTGGTCAGCCACATCCTCGAGTGCCGCGGCGAGGTGCGCCCTGTCCTGGCCGCGGATCTCCACCTGGCGGCGCGCTTCCCGAGCGGCCGAGTGGTCACAGGGCAGCACCGCCTCACCGGCCCCGAGGGCGCGTTGTCCGAAGCGCGCCCCGAGGCCCTGTACCTCTGCGCCGGCCTGGACGATCCCACCCCCGCCCCGGCCGCCGCCGATCCCGAGGTCCTCGACCTCCTCGGCACCGCGGAGCTCATCTGCTTCCCGATGGGCAGCTTCTTCACCAGCGTGCTCGCCGGCCTGCTCCCGGAAGGCGTCGGCCGGGCGATCCGTGCCTCCGGCGCCCCCAAGGTCTACGTGCCCAACCCCATCGGCGACCCGGAGTCCACCCACCTCACCATCACAAAGGCCGTCGACGAGCTCCTGGCGGCCCTGCGCCGGGACGGCTGCGAGGACGCCGCCGACGCGGAGCTGCTCGACGTGATCCTCATCGACGGTCAGGGGGCCGAGTACGCAGGGGGGAGCGAGGCCCTCGCCCGCCTGGAGGCCCGCGGCCTGCGCCTCCTGGACGTGCCCCTCGTCACAGGCCCCAGCGCCCCCCTCCTCGACGCCCGCCGCCTCACCGAGGCGCTCATCTCCCTCGCGTGAGCGCTCCTTACTGCTCCTCGAGCAGGGCCTCCACGATCGCCACCAGGGTGCCCGGATCGAACTCGGCGCTGAGGTAAGCGAGGGTGCCGTCGGGCGCCACGATGATGTCCTGGGGGAAGGGGCTCAGGCCCGACTGCGAGAGGCTGAAGTAGCTGCCGGCGGCGTCCCAGCCGATCGGGAAGGTGATGCCGGACTGGGCCTTGAACTTGGTGAGGATCTGCTGCGTATCGCCGCCGTAGAGCCCGCCGGGATCGATGCCAATGACCTCGACGCCCTGATCCTTGAAGGGGAGCCAGATGTGGGACTCGAGCGCTGGAAACTCCAGCACACAGACCGGTCAGAACGTAGCGAAGTACGCCATCACGACGACCTTGCCCTCGTGATCCGCCAGGTCCCACTGGCCGCCCTCGAGGAGATCGACGGTCACGGGAGGGGCAGGGTCGCCCACACCGAGGCCGGGAGCGTTGCCCTCGAGGGGCAGGATGCGCTCGGGCTCGTCGGGATCGTCCGAGCTCAGCGTCACGCTGCCGTGGACGATGCTGCTGGTCGCCGGGGAGAAGGTGATCGCCAGCTCCCTCGAGGCCCCCGGCTCGAGGGTGGCGAAGGAGGGAGAGACCGTGAAGGGGCCTCCCGCGAGGCCGGTCTCGATGCTGGTGATCGCCAAGATCTCAGAGCCGTGGTTGGCGATCTCCACCACCTCTACATGGCTCGCGCCCGGGTCCACCCGCGGGAAGGCCAGCTCGGTGCGCTCGATGAAGAGGTCCGGCGCATGGACCCCAGGCTCGAGGCGGTAGCTGTGCAGGCCGGTCCACTCGCCGAAGTACGCGTGATCCTCGTAGACGTCGAGCCCCAGCACACGCGGATAAGGGCTGACGTCGACCCGCTCGGAGGTGATGAGGAGGGGCGCGCTCGCGTCGGAGACGTCGAAGAGGCGCACGTCGTTCCAATCGCTCAGCCAGATGTGGCCCTGGCCCAGCGCCACCTCGAGGGCCATGCCGGGGGTATCCACCTTAGCGAGGATCGTGGGGTCCGTGGGGTCGGAGACGTCGACCCCGACGAGACCCTCGGCGCCGGCGCCCACCCACATATGCCCGCGAGCGATGTCGTGGGCCAGGGAGCGGGCATTGCCGCCCATCGAGGCATGGCCGATCATCGTGCCCGTGGCTCGCTCGATCACCTTCAGGCCCGAGGGCCCGTCCGCCACCCAGAGGTAGGTCGCGTCGACCTCGAGGGCCGTGGCGTCGGTGAGTCCGTCCAGGGTCTCGATGCGGACCAGCTCGTCTCCTTGCCAGGCGAGGCGGGCGACCCCATCGCCGTGCATCGCGACGTAGACCCCATCGTCCACGGCCGCGAGGCCCTCGTAGGTCTCGAAGGCTTCGGTATAGGAGTCGAGCGTCTGGGGGACCGCACCCCCGATGTGGGCAGCGGCGACGAAGGGCGTCGGCTGGATCTCGTCGCCGCGGTTCGAGAAGTAGACCAGATCGGCGTTGCGGGAGACGTGCTGGCAGCGGGGGTACTGGGGGCTCGACAGAGGTGCCGTGATGGTCGCGCCCGCGACCATCGCCGAGGGGGTGGTCGCGTCCGCGATGATGAGCCCCTTGACCCCGGTGCAGAGGAGGACGCGGCCGTCGGGCAGGGCCTCCACCTCCTGGATCTCGATGAAGGCGCTCGTGGGCAGGCGGGCGAGGTGGACCGCGGGATCCTGGTAGCTGCCGGGATCGCTGGCCACCGGCTCGGGCTCGGGCCCGGGCTGCGTCTCGGGCAGGGGCTCGCCCTCACCGACCCCCGAGCCCTCTTCGCCCCCGGGGGCCTCGGGCTCGGCGGGGCTCGAGGAGCCTGGTGCCTCCTCCGCGTCCTCGCTGTCGCAGCCCGCCGCCACGAGGGAGGAGGCCATCAGGAGCAGAGCGGAAGAGGCGAGGGCTCGGCGGAGCCGGAGCGTGCGGGGTGTCTCGGTCACGGTCGGCGGTACGCGCCACTCGCACGGAGGGTTACCTCCGGCAGTATGCTGCGCGCCGTGACGCACCGTGCCCCCCATCCGAACTTCGTGCTCGCCGCCCTCCTCGCGGCGACCACGGCGTGCTCCTCGGCGCCGGCGGGCGGCACCGCGAGCTGCCTGCCTGGCGCCCGGATCTGCTCCGGCTCCAGCGTGCTGGTCTGCCACCCGGGAAGCGGCGAGTTCCAGCTCGAGACCACCTGCCCGGGCAAGTGCGAGCAGGGGACCTGCCTGGGGGGAGGCTTCAGCACCGTCGAACCCTCCTCCGCTCCCGATGGTCGCTCCGGCCGCTCGCCTGATGGCTCGCTGAGCGATGAGCTCGTCGAGGAGATCGTCCAGCCCACGCCCGAGCCCGGCGACGTCGAGCCCTCCTCCGCTCCCTCCTCCGCTCCCGATGGTCGCTCCGGCCGCTCGCCTGACGGCTCGCTGATCGATGAGGTGGTCGAGGAGATCGTCCAGCCCGAGCCTGAACCTGAACCTGAGCCTGAGCCCTCCTCCGCTCCCGATGGTCGCTCCGGCCGCTCGCCTGATGGCTCGCCGTCTTCCGATGTTGATGAGGAGATCGTCCAGCCCGAGCCCGAGCCTGAGCCTGAGCCTGAGCCCGAGCCTGAGCCTGAGCCCGAGCCCGAGCCTGAGCCTGAGCCTGAGCCTGAGCCTGAGCCTGAGCCTGAGCCTGAGCCTGAGCCCGAGCCCGAGCCCGAGGTCCCCTGGAACGACTTCACCCACCAGCTCACCTACCAGAAGATCACCAATGTCCTCGTGACCGGCGACCTCCGCCGGGTGAAGTGGCACCCGGGCGGGGCCTGGGCGCTCATCGTCGGGCCCAGCGGCAAGCTCATCCGCTACGACGCCACGACGAAGTCCCTCTCGCTCGCGCTCGACGTGGGCGACACGGTCACCGACCTCGACGTGACGGACGATGGCAGCGCCTTCCCTATCGTCATCCAGCACGACGCCAGCGCAAGCGTCGCCTGGGTCGAGCCGCAGGGGGATGGGAGCTTCACGGTCGAGGGCCAGCAGATCATCCCCTTCGTCGAGAACGGCCAGGCCGTCGTACGCTCCCCGGACGCCGACGTCTTCGTGGTGGCAGGGTTCAAGGACAATGGCCCCGCGTACCTGAACTATCTCCACAAGTGGGAGCCCGGGGGCGTGGGCTTCGGCGACTTCGGGGCCTACAACAGCTCCGGCATCACCGAGGTGATGTGGGCCTCCCCCGAGGTCTATGGGGCCGAGGCCCTCATCACCGGCGATGGGTGGAACGGTGCCGGCTCGATGACGTGGATCCCGTCTACCTTCAATGTCGTGGCCAACGGCTGGAGCCCCGGCTTCGGCAACCCCGGTCGAGGCGGGTGGAGGCCCTCGGGCAGCTACGGCACGGGCAGCTACGGCATGTTCGTCGCCTGGACCTCGAACAAGGTCTACGTCTTCGATGGGGCGTGGACCAAGAGCACGCTGCCCAACGTGCCGACCGGGGGCGGTCCCAATACCGTCGCCTGGAGAGCGGACGGATCGCGTGCGCTGGTGGTCGGTGGGGCTGTGGGCACGCCGCTGAGGGCCATCGTGGTGGACCACCGGCCCCTCGACGGGTTCGGCTACGACGCTGGTGCCTGGGTCGAGATGTCGATCTCCGGCTTCTCGGATCCCCCGTGGAGTGGGAATACCAACCACCACCTCGTGGACGCCGACTGGCGCCCCGGTGCCTGCGACGAGGGGCTCATCGTGGGCACGGACGGCGGCACCGCCTGGAGCCCCACCTTCGGCATGGCGATCCGCTTCTACGACGTGCACGATCCGGATTGTGTGCCTTGACACAGTCCGGCGACGGGGCTTGGATGCGCTCGCCTGCCCCCACCCGACGAAGGAGGTCCCCATGACCATCCGACTGCTGGCCTATGCGCTCCCCCTGTTGCTGGTGGCTGGCCCCAGCCTCGCTCAGACCCCCGAGGCCAAGGGGCTCGAACTCGCCAAGCGCCTCGACAAGGCCAACGAGGGCTGGAAGACCGAGAGCTCCACGATGGAGATGGTCCTCATCAACGCCCACGGCGACAAGGTGAGCCGCTCCATGCGCTCCGAGGTGGTGGAGGGCTCGTCCGCCGGGGACAAGTCGCTCATCGTCTTCGAGCTCCCCGCCGACGTGAAGGGCACCAAGATGCTCACCCACGGCAAGAAGACGGGGAACGACGATCAGTGGCTCTTCATGCCGACCCTGGGTCGGGTGAAGCGGATCACCTCGCGCGGGAAGACCGGCTCCTTCATGGGATCGGAGTTCAGCTTCGAGGACCTCGGCGCCCGCGAGGTGGAGAAGTTCACCTACAAGTACCTTCGGGACGAGACCCTTAACGGCCGCGACTGCTGGGTCAGCGAGAGCTACCCCACAGACAAGAAGAGCGGCTACTCCAAGCAGGTGTCGTGGCAGGACAAGGAGTACATGGGCGCGCTGAAGGTGGACTTCTACGATAAGCGCGGGGCCCTCCTGAAGACGATGGAGATGAAGGGCTACAAGAGGTACGGCAGCCTCTGGCGGGCCGAGTCCATCGAGGTCTCCAACCACCAGACCAAGAAGAGGTCGATCCTCTCCTGGCGCGGCCGCAAGCTCGGCGCCGACGTGGATACCGACGAGCTCGATCCCGAGAGCCTGAGCGACTAGCCGGATGTCCAGTTCGGTGCGTCCGAGCTTGTGGGCGCCGGGGCTGGCACTGCTGGCGCTCCTGCCGCTTCCCCTCGGGAGCGCCCAGGCCAAGGTCTCCAGCAAGGGGGAGGTGGCGCTCGAGTCGCGCGCCTTCTGGCCCGACGAGCATCGCAAGACCGAGGACATCAACGCGGGGGTCGCCGCAAGGGTCGAGCTCAAGGGCAAGCAGAAGCCCTGGCGGGAGAAGCTCCGCCTCTTCGCGCGGGCCGGAGGCATCGACGCGGAGCGCAGCCTCGTCACCGTCGAGGAGGCCCACGTCGGCTTCCGGACCGGCACCTTCCGGGGAGGTGCCGGCGCCTACATGCTCAATTGGACCGCCACGGAGGCCTTCCACCCGGCCGACGTGATCAATACGCGGAACCTCGACAGCGACCTCGAGAGCTCCGAGAAGCTCGGCGAGCCGATGGGCTGGCTCGGGGTCGAGGTGGGCACCGGCCTCCTCACGGCCTACCTCATGCCGATGCGGCTCGAGCCGCTCCTGCCAGGACCGGCCTCCCGCCTCTCCTTCGGTGGCGCCGAGGAGGTGTTGCCCGGCGTGCCGACCGACTTCGGCGCCGCCCGCTGGGTCGACGCAGATGGCACCCTCTCCAAAGATCCGTGGGCGCTCCAGTGGGCCGCGCGGATCAGCCAGACCTTCGGCAGCGCCGACCTGGCTCTTCAGTACGTCGAGCATAACGATCGGCAGCAGCTCTCCATCGCCGTGGACGCTCCGATCGGCGCGCCCCTGGCCATCCGCCCCATCTATCACCGGGTACGCCACCTCGGGGGTACCTACGTCCACGCCCTCGGGGAGTGGTTGGTGAAGGCCGAGGCGGCGTGGCGCATGTTCGGGGACGTCGACTACGGCAGCCTCGGACCGATCACCTTCCCGGACGGCCTCCCCGACCACGGCCAGGTGGCCCTCGGCGTCGAGTGGGGCTGGGAGTACGAGAGCGGCCACGGAGCCACGGTCCTCGCCGAGGGGCAGGCCCTCCTGGGCCCGACGAAGGAGGAGCGCAGGCAGCTCCACTTCTTCCAGCGGGACGCGCTCCTCGGCTACCGCCACACCTTCAACGATGTGCAGAGCCAGGAGCTCATGGTGGGCCTCATCGGCGATCTCGAGACCTGGCCGGAGATCATGTTCAACGTCAGCTACCAGCGCCGCGTGGGCGAGAGCTGGAGCCTGAGGAGCGCCCTCCGCCTCCTGCACGCCCCGCCGCCGGACGGCGCCGCGCCCGAGGAGCTCGACTTCCTGCAGCGCCTCGACGGCAGCCACCAGCTCCAGCTCACCCTCACGCGCCACTTCTGAGAGGTCCACCTTGGTCTACGACCCCAACGACAAGAGCTTCCCCGCTCGCTTCGTCGACTTCATCGTCGGCCGGCCCCTCGCGGCGCTGGTCCTGGGTCTGTTGGTCGTCATGGGCCTCGCGCCCGGAGGCCAGCACATCACCGAGGACTTCACCTATCGGGTGTGGTTCAACGACGACGATCCGCTCATCGTCGAGTTCGACGAGTTCGAGCGGCGCTTCGGCAACGACGAGAACGCCCTCGTCGTGGTCCACAGCCCCTCGGGGATCTTCGACAAAGACAGCGCCGAGCTCCTCATCGAGCTCACCGAGGCGCTCTACCAGACCCCGGAGAGCATCCGCGTCGACAGCCTGTCGAACTTCAATTGGGTGCACGCCGAGGAAGACGAGCTCATGATCGAGCCGCTCCTCCCGGATGACCTGGAGCTCACACCCGAGCTCCTGGCGGCGCGCAAGAAGGCGGCGCAGGAGCACGAGTCGATCCCCGGCTACCTGATGAGCCAGGACGCGACGGCCGCGCTGATCATGGTGGCGCTGAAGCCGGCCCTCGACGAGTTCACGGATTACGGCGAGGTGACGCGCGGGGTGCGGGAGATCGTCGCGGGCTTCGAGGGGCGCGGGGATCACGAGCTCTTCATCACGGGCGGCGCCCCCCTGAGCCATGCCTTCGAGGAGGCCGCCTTCCGGGATATGGGCGTGCTGATGCCGATGG
>CAZEHU010000106.1:0-7941 GCA_964511605.1 uncultured Myxococcales bacterium | reverse complement strand
CCGTTGCCTGCCACGGAGGACCAGAGGGTGACCATGGCCGCCGCGACCTTCTCCTTCCCGACCCTGGTCGAATTCGGTCCGGGGGCCCTGTCCAGTCTGCCGGGCCATGTGCTCTCTCGCGGCCAACGCGCGCTGTTGGTCACGGATCCCGGCGTGAGGGCCCTGCCCCTCTTCGACGAGGTCGTCCGGGTCCTGACCGGCGGTGGCGTGGCCTTCGAGGTGCTCAGCGACATCTCCCCGAACCCGATCGCCACCGAGTGCGAGGCGGGCGGCGCCATCGCGAGGGAGGCGGGCTGCGACGTGATCATCGGGCTCGGCGGCGGGTCCGCCCTCGACGGCGCGAAGGGGGTGGCGCTGATGGCCACCCACGAGGGCCCCATCTTGGGCTACGACGACGCCCTCGGTGGCTGGGAGCGGATCCGGGACGACGTGCCGCCGATCCTGGCCATCGCCACGACCGCTGGCACCGGCTCCGAGGTGGGACGCTCGACCGTGGTGGTCGATCCCGAGACCCACCGGAAGATCGTGGTCTTCTCGCCTCACCTCATGCCGGCGGTGGCCATCTCGGATCCCGAGCTGATGGTCGGCATGCCGCCCTGGCTGACCGCCGCCACCGGCTTCGACGCCCTGACCCACAACCTCGAGGCCCTCAGCGCCCTCGGCTACCACCCCATGGCCGATGGCATCGCCCTCGAGGGTCTGAGCCTCTGCGGTCGCTGGCTCGTCCGCGCCACCGAAGAGGGCAGCGACCTCGAGGCCCGCGGCGGCATGGCGATGGCCGCGATGATGGGCGCCACCGCCTTCCAGAAGGGGCTCGGCGCCGCCCACAGCCTCGCGCACCCCCTGGGCACCCTGGCCGGAATGCACCACGGCCTCGCCAACGCGATCGTCCTGCCCTACGTGGTCGCCTTCAACCGCCAGGGATCGCGCGCCGCCCGCGAGGCCTACGGGCTCGTCGAGCGTCGACTCGGCCTCGCCCAGCCCCTCGAGACCTGGCTCGTGGAGCTAAGGGAGCGCCTCGGCATCGCCCACGACCTCGCCGGAGGGGGCGCGGATCCTGGCATGCTCGAGGCCCTGAGCGCCCAGGCCTTCCAGGACGCCTGCCACACGACGAACCCGCGGCCCTGCACCGAGGCCGATCTCTCACGCCTGTACAGCGCCGCTCTCGCCGGCGACCTGGACGCCGCCCGTACCTGACGCCCGGAGGAGCTCCCTATGCCCATCGACGCCCTGCGCTCCGTGGAGGCACACTTCGATCGCATCAGCCGCCACGTGCGCCCCAAGCGCCTCGTCCGCGAGATGTCGATCGCCGACAAGGCCTTCTTCTTCAAGTACTTCAAGGGCTACCGCCCCGACAAGATCGGCCGCGGGCGCATCAAGAAGATCGCGGCGCGTGAGCTCTTCGCCGGCGAGGGCCACGAGCTCCTCGCCAACCTCGTGATCATCCACTGGAATGACGGCAACCGCGGCCTGTACCGCGAGATGGTCGCCCACGTGAAGACGATCGACGAGGACGTGGAGGCCGTCGAGTCCATCGAGGACGAGAGCGCCCACGACATGATCGACGACCTCGGGACCCGCCACGCCGTCGAGGACATCCTCATCTGCGTCCGCCTGAACGGAGTGCGCTTCTCGGACGCGGTCATCGAGCGCCGGCTCGTCAGGGGCGAGCCACGACCGACCGCGGAGGAGCAGGCGGCGGCGGGCGATGAGGCCGCGGGCTCGGCGGACGGGGAGCCTGGCCCAGAGGCCGCCACCCCGGAGGAGAGCACCGACGGGTCGCCGGCCCCGTCCGCACCTCCAGCCGATAGCGACGCCTGAGCCTCGACCGCGCCCGGCGGCGAGTCCGACAGCCCCAGGTCCGGCTCCGGCCGACCGAGCGAGCAGCGGTGGCCAGGGACTGGCGACCGACAGCCGCCCCCACGAGGAGCTGGCGCTCAGGGACCTCGAGCTGCGCGAGCAGCTCGCTCGCCAGGCAGGCCGCGTAGGGGCTCGGCGGCGCGCTCGAGGGGATCAGCGCGGGCAGCCCGCGCCTGAGCCGCTCCCGCTCCACGTAGCGGGCCAGTGCCCCACGCACCCATGCCCGCGCGTAGCTCACGAGGCTCGGGCCCCGCAGGGGATCGAAGCGACGGGCGGCCTCCATCAGCGCCAGATCCGCGATGGAGCAGGCCTCCTCCGAGCTGAGGAGATCGCGCTGATCCCGGGTCAGCCGGCGGGCGTAGCGGTGGAGCCAGGGGCGTGCGATGGACAGCTCGGTCGTGGCGTCGTTCATGGCCACCCCGCACAGCACGTATCGTGCCAGCGGCGCGACGCCAGCGGTCGCGGCCCGCTCCCCCTCGCGGACCGTCAGGAGGCCCCCGCGCCGGGGTCCGTGGACCCCGCGGCCGGGGGTTGCCGACCCCAGCAGCGGCGGGGTAGCGTCCGCCGCCGTGCTCGCCCTCCCCCCGCCCCTCGGCCCCGCGGTCACCCTCCGCGCCTCGGTGCTGGCGGCGCTCCTCGGTCTCGGACTGCCGGGAGGCTGCGCCGATCCCGGCCCCGGCTTCGAGCTGCTCGAGGGCTGGCGCGGCTACCCCTGCTACTTCGACGAGGAGTGCCTCGCGCCCCTCCACTGCAACGAGACGCCGGCAGCCCCTACCCCCGTCTGCACCGGCACAGCGCTCGAGGGGGAGGTGTGTGGCGAGGGCGTCGCGTGCGCCTGGCTGCGCGACGAGCTCGGCCTTCCCCTCTGGTGCGGGGAGGACGGTCACTGCGCGTTCCCGGAGGTCGAGCCGCCGACCACCGGGGCCGAGGCTCCATGACCGAGGGGCCTCCCGAGCCGCCGCGGCGGCGCGTGCTGATCACCAACGACGACGGCATCGACGCACCGGGCCTCTCGCTGCTGGTGGACGCGGCACGTCGGACCTTCGACGAGGTCGTCGTCTGCGCGCCCGCGACCGAGCAGAGCGGGGTGGGCCAGAGCATCACCCTGCACGAGCCCCTGCGCCTCCTCGATCGAGGAGAGGATCGCTGGTGCGTCACCGGCAGCCCCGTGGACTGCGTCATCGTGGCGCTCGGCTATCTGTACGAGGCTGGCCCGCCAGACCTGGTGCTCTCCGGCGTCAACCGGGGCCCGAACCTCGGCCACGACATCTACTACTCGGGGACCGTCGGTGGCGCCCGCGAGGCCCTCATCAAGGGCGTCCCCTCCATGGCCCTGAGCCTGGTGAGCCGGAGGCGCTATCCCTTCGACGCCATGGCCCCGGTGGTCGAGCACCTCCTCGGCTGGGCCCGGACCGCGGTCCTGCCGAAGGGGGCCCTGTTGAACATCAACATCCCCGTCCCCGCTCAGGAGCGCGCGAGTGCGCCCGACGCCCCCGCCTTCTGTGGCGTCCCCGGCCTCGCCGGGCTCCGGGTCACGAGCCTCGGGCACCGCGCGTACTCCGACGAGGTCATCGTGCGGACCGATCCCCGGGGGCGCCCGTACTTCTGGATCGGCGGCTCCTTCCCGAAGATGGAGGACGTCGCCGGCACCGACTGCAACGCGATCGTCGAGGACTTCGTCAGCGTGACCCCCGTGGGCCTCGACTGCACCCTCGGGCCAGCCCTCGACACCTTGACGAGCCTGGAGGACCGACCGTGGCCATCGACACCCTGAACCGCCTGATCCTCGACGTCCCCGACTTCCCGAAGCCCGGCATCGTCTTCAAAGACATCTGCCCGGTCCTCGAGGATCCGGAGGGCATGCGCACGGTGGTCGACGCCCTCGCAGCCTCGTGGAGCGGCACCGGCCTGACCCGCATCGTGGGCATCGAGTCCCGCGGCTTCATCTTCGGCGCCGCCGTCGCGTATGCGATGGGCCTGGGCCTGGCCCTGGTGCGCAAGCCGGGCAAGCTGCCACGGGAGACCTTCGACATGAGCTATGAGCTCGAGTACGGCACCGATCGGGTCGAGATGCATACCGATGCGGTGGGCCCGGCGGATCGGGTGCTCGTCCTCGACGACGTGCTCGCCACCGGCGGGACCGCGGAGGCCGTCGGGCGCCTCTGCGCCAAGGCGGGCGCGCAGGTGGTGGGCTACGGCTTCGTGCTGGAGCTCGCAGCCCTCGGTGGGAGGGGGCGCCTGTCCGATGCCCTGGTGCAGAGCCTGCTCATCGTGTGAGCGAGCTCAGGGGCGACGGTAGAGGCCCACGGTGACGGTGCCCTCGCCGGGTCCGACGAGGATCCAGTCCGAATCGCTCCTGGCCTCGAGATCGCGCTCGACGACCGGCCGCCAGGGCGCGCTTCGCTCGAGCTCGGCGCAGGCAGCGTGGAGCTCTGGATCGCTCCGTCCGCCGCGGATCGGTCGGGTCCAGCAGGCCAGCCCGCGGTACCAGTAGACCGGGCCCGGCTCCGCGAGCGCCTCCTCTCGGGCCCTCAGCCCGCGGACCTCGTGGCCGAGGGCGCGCACCCTCATCGCGTCGAGGGTCCCCGCCATCTCGTCGAGGGCCGGCCAGGGCGTGAGGACGACGCCGGGCTCCGCCTGCTCGAGGGGCGCGAGCAGGCTCACCATGGCGAGCTGCTCCGCCTGCTGCGCGTAGGCCCGCGTCGTCCAGCTCGCGTGGCTGAAGATCGGGCTGAGCGCGAGCAGGAGCGCGGCGCCCACGGCGAGCCTGGGCCGTGGAACGCGCGCAAGACCGAGCGCCGCCCCGAGGGCGAGCGGCCAGGCGTAGGCGGTGGCATAGCGCAGGCTGGCTGGCCAGCCATTGTCCGAGGAGTACAGGAAGCTCGAGCAGAGGGTGAGGCCCAGGAGCCACGTGGCCGCGAGCCGGCGATCCGGTGAGGGGGGCCCGGCGGCTCCGCGCATCGGGAGGAGCGCCCCAGCGAGGCCGAGCGCCCCCACGGGGACCCACCAGAGGGGCGTCACCTCGGGATCCAGCAGAGGCCAGGCGTGGAGGTCGGAGCGCTGCCACCAACCCGGCGTCAGCGCCGATCCTTGACCGAGGCGCGCGAGGATGGGGCCGAGGTCCGGGGATGCGACCAGGGCCCACGCCAGGACGCCGCCCCAGGCCCAGGGAGAGCGAGCATGCCGGAGCACGATCCAACCGAGGGGAGCCGCCGCGACGTACAGGGCGGGCCGGAAGACGCCCGCGAGCGCAGCGAGCACGAAGGCCAGCACCAGCGCAGGGCCCGGTCCGCGCTTGTGGGCCACCCAGAACGCCCAGGCCGCCGCCACCAGGTGGGCGACCGCGGGCGGGAAGCCCCCCTCGGAGCCGCCCATGCGTGCCATCAGCGGTAGCGTCCCGGCGAGGACGGCCCCGACGAGGGCGGGACCGCGGCAGAGGCCGAGGCTCCTCGCAAGGAGGTAGAGGAGCGGCACCACGAGGGCGCCGAGCTCCAGCCACGCCCCCTCGCCGACCACCAGGTGGCCGCCCATAGGCCGACCGATGGGCAGGGCGCCAGCCATGATCTCGCGCTCGAAGACGAGGCGGCTGTTCTCGTGGACGATGGGCAGCCCGCTCGTGACCAGGGCTCGGTAGACCACCGTAGCGAGCCAGAGCACGGCGGCACCGCTGAGATCAGCGAGGGGTACCCTGGGTCCCCTCCGCCAGGCCCCGACGAGGCCGAGGAGCGCCAGGAGCCACCCGCCGTACAGGCTCACCGCCACGGGGATCGCGGGAGCGTGGGCCTCGGGCGGCGCTGCGCCTTCCGGCAGGGGCCTGTCCGGGGGCATGCGGTACAGGTCTCCGGGATCCCCGGCCCGGAGGGTCTCGGAGAGCCGAGCGGTCGCCGCCTCGAGGCCTCGAGCCCCGGGTGGCTGCTGGGCCAGGTGGATCGAGAAGGAGGCCGTGCGGCCCAGGGACGCACCCTCCGGCGGGGCCTCCGGGGGCAGGAGGAGGACCCTCGCTCGTCCTCCGGCCCCCTCGAGCTGCACCTCGACCCGCGCGTGATCGAGTGTGATCGAGCCGAGGCGCCATCCCTCGGCGATCTCCCCGCCGGGCTTCAGGGGCGCGAGGGCCTCGAGCAGCCGAGGGCCCGCATCGGGCGGGAGGACGGGCCCGGGCTCGGGCGTCGCCGCGCCGAGGAGGCCCAGCGCCGCTCCGGCGAAGAGCACGCTGGACAGGGCCCTGAGGCCCACCGGCCCCTCAGCTCACCTTCGAGCCGGCCGGGGCCTCGGCCCCGGGGCGGAGGAGCGCCACCTTCCCGTCCACGGTCTCGTTGGTCAGGATCATGCCCTGGCTCTCGAGCTTGCGAATCCTGCGCGGCGCGAGGTTCGTCACCACCACCACCTGGGTGCCCACCAGCGGCTCCGGCTCGTAGTGCTGGGCGATGCCGCTCAGCACCTGGCGCTGGCCGAGCTCCCCCACGTCCAGCTCGAAGCGGAGGAGGCGATCGGCCTTGGGCACCCTCTCGCAGACCAGGACCGTCGCGATCCGGAGGTCTACCGCCTGGAAGTCGTCGAAGGTGATGAGCTCCTGGACCACCTCCACCTCGGGGCCCGACCCCTCGTCCTCCCCCTCCGGCTCGGGCACGTGGACCTCGAGGCGCGGGAAGAGCTGCAGCTCCATGTCCAATTGGAGGCCAGCCTCGAGCCCCCCCCACTGCAGATCCTCGAGGACCGTGAACTCCTCGCCGGAGCCGAGGGAGTCGAGGATGTCGTAGGTCTTGGCGGGCATGATGGGGCTGAGCAGCCAGGCCGCGTGGCGCACACCCTCGAGCACCGTGTACAGGCTCAGGGCTGCGCGATCGGGGTCGGTCTTCACGACCTTGTAGGGCTCGGTGGTGGTCATGTAGCGGTTGAGCGCCCGCACGAGCTGCAGGGTCTCTTCGATGGCCGTGTGGACCTTGAGCTCTTGGATGTAGCCCGGGACTGCGGCCACGAGCTCTGTGGCCTGCCGCGCGATGACCTGCTCCTCCTCGCCGAGGGGGCCGGGGTCCGGGATGCGCCCGTCGAACCAACGCTTGATGAGGCCACCGGCCCGCCGCGCGAGGTTGCCGAGGTCGTTGGCCAGATCGCTGTTGTTGCGCCGGACCAGGGCCTCCTCGGAGAAGTTGGCGTCGAGGCCGATGACCATGTCCCGCATCAGGTAGTAGCGGAGGATGTCTGGACCGTAGACGTCCTTGAGCCCGAGAGGATCGACCACGTTGCCCGTGGTCTTGGACATCTTGGCGTCCTCCTGCAGCCACCAGCCGGTGGCGATGATGCTCTTCGGCAGCGGCACCTCGAGGGCCAGGAGCATCGTGGTCCAGTAGACCGAGTGGGTGGTGAGGATGTCCTTGCCGATGAGGTGGTGGCAGTCGGGCCACCAGGCCTCGAAGAGCTCGGTATCCTGAGGCCAGCCGAGGCCGGAGACGTAGTTGAGCAGGGCGTCGAACCAGACGTAGGTGACGAAGTCGTCGTCGAAGGGCAGCTCGATGCCCCAGGACAGGCGCTTCTTGGGTCGGGAGATGCACAGGTCGCCGAGCCCCTTGTCGAGGAAACCCAGCACCTCGTTGGCCCTATGGGGGGGGCGGATGAAGTCCGGGTTCGCCTCGATGTGTGCCCTCAGCGCCGCCTCGTAGCGGGACATCCGGAAGAAGTAGTTGCGCTCGGTGATCCACTCGACCGGCTGGCCCGTATCCGGGCACTTGCCCTCGACCAGATCTTTGTCGGTCCAGAAGCGCTCGGCGGCGGTGGAGTACCAGCCCGCGAAGTCCTTGGTGTAGATGTCTCCGGCGTCGAAGAGGCGTTGGAGGACCGCCTGGACCACCGCACGATGCCGCTCCTCTGTGGTGCGGATGAAGTCGTCGTGATCGATGCCCAGCTCCGGCCAGAGATCCCGGAAGGCCATGTGGAGCTCGTCCACGTGCTCCTGGGGAGAGATGCCGCGCCGCTGGGCGGCCTCCTGCACCTTCTGGCCGTGCTCGTCCGTGCCGGTCAACAAGTAGACGTCGTCGCCGAACAGGGCGTGGTAGCGGGCGAGGGCGTCCGCGAGGATCGTGCAGT
>CAZEHU010000105.1:6848-8053 GCA_964511605.1 uncultured Myxococcales bacterium | reverse complement strand
CGTGCGTCCGCCGTACAGGGAGGCTCGGCGCGGAGCTGGAGGAAAGCCTCGCTTCCATAGCGGGCCACATAGAGGTCCTCGAGGGCCTGGGGCGAGAGCTCGGCGCCCAACCTCAGGTGCACCGTCGCTATCAGGCCCCGGCTCATGGGCGCGACGTGGGGGCTGAACACCACCGGCTTGCCCAGGTTGCGCTCGAGCTCGGGCACGTGGCGGTGGGAGCCGGCGAGGCCGTAGGGCACCACCGCCTCGTGGGTCTCGCAGTACAGGTTGCGCGGTCCGGGCTTGCGCCCCGCCCCCGAGGCACCGGAGACGCACGAGGCCACCACCGGACCCTCGACGAGCCCGGCCTCCACGAGGGGCAGCGCGGCGAGGGTGGTCGCGGTGGGATAGCAGCCGGCCGCGGCGATGATGCCGGCCTCGTCGAGGCCCTCGCGGCTGCGCTCGGGCAGTCCATAGACCGCTCGCTCGTCCAAGCGCAGGTCGGGCCCCAGGTCCACGACCAGCACATCGCGGGCCTCGAGCTCGAGGGCCAGCTCCAGGCTCCTCCCTCGGGGCAGCGCCAGGAGCGCGACCTCGCACGCTTCCGCGATGCGCACGGGGTCGACGGGCTCGATGGCCAGGTCCGCGAGGCCCCCGAGCCCCGTGAGCCCCGGCCAGGAGCCCGCGAGGGTCCTCCCCGCCGAGGCTCCTGCCCCTGCCCAGGCGAGCTCCAGCTCCGGGTGGAGCGAGACCAGCCGGGCGAGCTCGACGCCCGTGTAGCCGCTGATGCCTGCGATGCCGGTGGGGATCATCCTTCCTCCGCTCCGGGCGTAGGTTCGCTCCGCCGCCCGACCCATTTATGCAACGAGTTGGATATTCATGCAAGCCCGCTGGTCGGCGGCCGTCGCAGAGGCAGGCCGTCTATCACCTTGGTCCTTGGCGCTCTCGTGAGATCGTCGATCTCTCCCCGATCTCGGAGAGGGACGGGGGTGTGAATGAACATGCCCAACAGCCGCCCTCTTGGGGCGACGGATCGAGCGCACCCCAGCGGAAGGCCGAACCGACTCGAGGAGCACCACGCTGCCTGGACCCACCGCCGGCCCCGTCCCGCTGATCGCCGCCGCGGACGAGGCCGAAACGACCTCTGAGTTCGCTTCAGCCCTCCCCGGCGCCGCGGACTCGGCTGTGACGACCTCTGATGCCCTTGGACGGAGCCGCCCCGCCGC
>CAZEHU010000105.1:0-6748 GCA_964511605.1 uncultured Myxococcales bacterium | reverse complement strand
CCGCGGACTCGGCTGTGACGACCTCTGATGCCCTTGGACGGAGCCGCCCCGCCGCGGCTCGGGCCGGCTGCCGCGGAGCGGCTCCGATCAGCGAAGGCCGGGTCGAGGCCCTTGTCAGCGGCAGCCGCATCTACGAGGTCGAGTTGGAGATCGACGCGCTGGGCGGCGCGGACTGGCAGGCGATCGTCGGGGAGTGCGCCGGCCAGATCGACTCCCTGGTCGAGCTCCTCGAGGCCAAGCTCTCTGGGGCCGTGATGAAGGTCGTGACGCGGCGCGGTCAGGGCCTCTTCCCGGCCCCGAGCGCGATCGAGCTCGACTGCTCGTGTCCGGACTGGGCGGTGATGTGCAAGCACGTGGCCGCCACCCTCTATGGGGTAGGCGCTCGCCTCGACGACGAGCCCGAGCTCCTCTTCCTCCTGCGCGGCGTCGACCCGGCCGACATGATCGAGGAGGCCACCGCTCGCGGCGTGACCCCCCGAGGGCGGGCCCGCGCCCGAACGCTCACGACCGGGGACCTCGCGTCGATCTTCGGGGTCGACATCGACTTCGGAGACGAGGCCCTCCGGGCGGCGATCCCGCCGGCCGCCGCCGCCGCCGGCCTCACCGGCGGCGCCCGCCGCGTGCTCGCTCTGGTCACCGAGACGCCGGGTCTGCGCGCCCCCCAGATCGCCGAGCACCTGGCCTCCCCGCCCTCCACGATCAGGAGCCGCATCGCCAAGCTCAGGAAGCTCGGCCTGGTGCGCTTCGTCGGTGCTCCCAGGTAGGGTGGCTACCACCCGTCCTAGATCGTGCCGCTTCGCGTCTCGGATCTCGCCGCGTCCTCCCATGGGGTGCCACCAGCACATCGGCGCCCAGGCTCGGGGGACCTGGACGCGCCCACCGGCCGCCGCTACCGGCTCGCGTCCCCGTCCGCGCTGCAGCCGGCGCTTTGACCTGCCATCATGGTGCGCCTACACTCGCACCGATGATCCGAACGCAGATCCAGTTCAACGAGGAGCAGCACCGCGCGCTCAAGAGGCTGGCGTTCGAGGAGGGGGTCTCCGTAGCCGAGATCGTCCGACGCTGTGTCGACGCGCGGCTCGAGGCCGAGGAGGGGAGGGCCGAGCTGTGGCAGAGGGCTCGACGGTTCTTCGCCGTGATCGACGATCCCACGGGACCGGTGGATCTGTCGGTCCGTCACGACGAGCTCCTCGACGAGGGCTGGTAGTCGTGGACGTCTGCGTCGACACCTCCGCTCTCCTCGCCCTGCGTGTACCCACGGACGCCCACCACGCCGAGGCCCTCGAGATCTGGGACCAGCTCGATCCTGTGTCCACGCGGCTATTCGTCTCCCAGTATGCCCGGCTCGAGACCTATTCGCTCCTCCACCGGCGGCTCGGTCTATCGGCCGTGCGTGGCTTCCGGGAGGCCGTCGCCCCGCTGCTGAGGGTCCTTCGCATCGACGACGAGCTCCATCAGAGAGCCCTCGACGTCGTGCTTGCAGGGGGCCGTCGCGGCCCCTCTCTGACCGACGCCGCCACCTTCGAGGCGATGCAGCGGGCCGGCATCCGGTACGCCTTCGCTTTCGATGTGCACTTCGAGGCCGCCGGCTTCGAGCTGCTGGCGTCCGGCTGAAGAACGCGCCCGCTCCCTGAACCGCTCCGGGTTCTCGTGAGACCTGTCTGCTCGAGGCATGCGCCCCGGCGTTGCCGGCGGAGCGGCCCCGCCGAGCTGGCCTGTCAGTGGATCACGGCGTGGAGCTGACCGGATAGACCATTGAGCTCCGACGCGGCGCTCTCGGTCTCGTGGCTGCTCGTCTGAACGCGGGCGACCACGGACGCCACTCCGGTGATCATCTCGGCGATCTCCGTCGAGCCGTCCGCGACGTCTCCGACGCTCCTGCCGATCTCGCTCGTCGTCGCGGCCTGCTCCTCGACCGCGCTCGCGATGACGGTCTGGCTCTCTCGGATCTGGTGGATGATCGTGGCGATGGATCCGATCGCGCCGCTGGCCCCGAGGGTATCTGCTTGGATGGTCGCGATCCGCTCGCCGATGTCGGCGGTGGCCCTCGCGGTCTCTTTCGCCAGCTCCTTGACCTCGTTGGCCACGACAGCGAACCCGGCTCCCGCGGCTCCCGCGCGTGCCGCCTCGATCGTGGCGTTCAGCGCGAGCAGGTTGGTCTGCTCCGTGACGCTCGTGATGAGCTGGTTGACCTTGCCGATGTCCTGGCTGGATCGGGAGAGCTTCTCGAGGGCGCGGGCGGCCTCGTCGGCCATCTGCACAGCCTCCTCGGCGACCGTCGCTGCCTGTGCGGCGTTGTGGGAGATCTCCTGGATGCTTGCGCCGAGGTCGTCGATCCCACCGGCGACGTTCTTGGTACTCAGGCTGATCTCCTCGGCCGCTGAGGAGACGACGCTGGCACGCTCGGCCCCGTCGGCGGACACAGTCGCCATCCTCTGGCTGGTATCCGCGAGCTCCTTCGAGGATTGGCCCAGGGAGCTCGAGATCGCCCTCAGGGGGCCCGCGATGGCTCGCGCGAAGAGGAACGCGGCCAGCACGCCCAGCGCGATGATGAGGAGGCCCATGCCCGAGATCCACACCAGCAGGCTGGCGAGCACGTCCGACGAGGCCTCCTTCAGCGCGACGATCGAAGCGAAGGCCTCCTCTTCGTGGACCTCGGCGAAGGCGACCCACTTCAGGCCTCCGACCTCCACCGGCGCGTACGCAGAGAGGACCTTGGTGCCAAGGTAGTTGGTGGTCTCGACGGCTCCAGATCGGCCCGCGCTGCCGGCCTTCTGGGGCTCGGTGTCGATCTTCGCCGCGTTCCCGCTCCGGAACGCGGCGACCACGCTGTGGCCCTCGGGGTCGTGCATGGAGTCGGAGCGCATCAGCCCGTCCGTGCCGGTCAGGTAGGTCTCGCCGGTGGCGCCGAGGCCCGAGCGATCGCTCATGACCTGCGAGATGCGATCGAGCGGCATCTGGAAGATCGCCACGCCGAGCTTCTGCTCACCCTCGAAGATCGGGGAGGCGATGAAGCTCGCCGGTGCTTCGTACGAGGGCCAGTAGGGCTCGAAGTCGATCAACGCCACAGCGTCGGCCTGCGTAGCAGCGTTGGCCTCTCGGAACGCACGCCCGAAGTTGGTCTTCGCGAAGGGCCCGTCGAAAAGCGAGGTGCTGTAGTCGAGCTCCTTGAACACCGAGTAGATGATGTCCCCCGTCTCCGGGTCGCACAGGAAGATGTCGTAGTAGCCGAAGCGCTCTAGGTAGCTGCGGATGATCGGGTGATAGCGCTCGTGCAGCTTGCTGTAGCTGGATCGATCCGCCGCCCTGTCGAGCAGGTGCTTGCTCCCGAGGGGATGTGGATTGGCGCGGATGTAGGCGTGCTGGAGCGCGATGGAGTCCGCGTCGAGCTTGTCGAGCCTCTGCGCAGCCGCCGGGTTCGATCCGTTCTGGGAGTGGTACTCCGCGGAGAACTCCCGCTCGTAGTACGTCTTCAGCTCCGCCTTCATAGCAGCGAGAGCGGCGTCCGCGCCGACGATGACGCCCTCCTCGTCCCGCTGAGCGTTCTCCTCCCGGGCCTGTCGAAAGGCCTTGCCCAGGTCCTTCATGGCGGCGGTCACCATGAGGTCTTCGGAGAACGTGATCACCTGGTCCTCGATCGTCTGGAAGTAGCGCTCGACGGCGTGGCGCTTGTTGTCGCGGATCGCCTCCAGGTTCGAGAAGGCCTGAGATCGCACCGCCTTGTCAGCGGAAGCCGCAGCGTCCTCGAGCGCCGCCTCCGCTTTGGTGAACGCCAGCGTGGCGATGAGGACGACGGGAACGAGACCAGCGAGGACGAAGACGGCGACTAGGCGCCCTTGCAGACTTCCGAGCAGCTTCATGGGCAGGGGCCTCCTCGCGGATGTGGGGTGGAGGGAGCAGCGCGCTCCTTGGGGTCAAGGCGTCCTCGACGACAGTGATGGACCGCTCTCGCCGCGAGAAGCAAGCGCGCCTCCGCCGCCCCGGACATCTAGTGACTCAGCGCCAGACCCGCCGTGAGGAGGAGAGGGCTGTCCTCGTCGGCGACGTCGCTGAGGTTCGAGCCCCGCATCAACCACGACAGGCCGCCGCTCAGGGCGAGCTCGCCGAACTCGGCCGGGACGAACCCGAGGCCGACGCTCAAGGAGGCGCCGACCTGCAGGTAGCCGAACCCATCGTCCTCCCCCTCGCTGTCGTCGTAGTAGCCTCCTAGTCCCGAGCCGACCTCCGCGGACAGCCCCGCAGCTACAGAGAGGGACTCGCTCGAGAGGAGCTCCAGCGAGGGCGCGAGAGCCAACGACGCGAAGGTCCCGGACTCCCCGCCGAAAGCGCTCCCTGCGAGCTCGTGGGCCAAGGACAGCGAGGGCTGGAGCCCGGCGAACGCCGATCCCTCCCCCCAGAGCCCACTGTCGTCCCAGGCCACGCTGACGCCGAGCTCGGAGACCGTCGAGAAGAGGGAATTGGGGCTGGTGTAGGCCGTGTACGCGAGCGCCGCAGATAGCGCGCCCAGGCCAGCGCTCAGGCTGGTGTAGAAGTCGGACTCGTACCAGGCGCGCGGGCTGGTCGAGGTGTCCCCGTCGTCGCCGGTCGGGCCCATGTGGAGGCTATTCCATTGGCCGACGGCCAGGGAGAGGGACGCCGGCAGGGATACCCCGACCTCGATCCAGGGCTGGACGATGGCTCCCGAGTCCTCCTGAGGGATGCCTCGGAACTCGTAGCGGTTGCCGGTGTCGACGCCGATCGACACGGAGACTGCGGGCTCCTGCCCCTCTGCCGAGCTCGATGGCGCCAGCAGGAGTAGGGCGAGGACCACGACGTAGAGATGAGGCGTGCGGCTGGCCGGCGGTTTCAAGATCGGGCTCCGGGTACAAGGGGCGCTTCGCGCTTCCACGGGTGCGCGCCGCACCGCCGAGTCTGGGAGCTCTCCGCAAGGCGTCAAGCTTTGTGGGGGGGGAACCCCGTCGAATGCCCAACCAGCCGCTCGCCACCTCCTGACCCACGGACTGCGAGGGCTCGCCCCAGGCCATCGCCGCGTACGCCCTCGCCTCTGGCTTCGCGGAGGGCCCGATGGATCCGCGCGACGCCGCGCTCGATGGCACCGCGCCAAGACCCCTGTCCGGTAGACCTTGTTCCTCCTTGACACCCATAGGACCGGCCCGGACCCTGGCCGCGGTGTCCCCACCCATGCCCGGCGGCACCGAGGCGACGATGTCCTTCCAACCCCATGATCGAGGCCCTCGGGTGCCGCGCGGTGGTCTCGGGCGCGAGGCGCTCCGCCCCGTCACGGCGCCGGGAGCGACCCCGCCGAGTCGCGCAGCCGCCTGGGCCTTCTCGGTCCTGCTGCTCGTGGCCTGCCCCATGGAGGTGTCGGGCTGCTCGAGCGATGCCGGCGCGGGCCCGACGGCCGCCGCGAGCTCGAGGGCGGGAGGAACCGGCTCGACCTCAGGACCCGCAGGCGAGCGAGGGGCGGAAGGCGAGCGAGGGGCGGGGGGCGAGCGGGTCTCGACCGACACCATCCTCGGAGGCGCGGACGCATCGGGCACGAACCCCGAGGAGGAGCCCGCCACGGACCCGGAGCCCGAGCTCTCGTGCCCGCTCTCCTTCGAAGAGCACATCGTCCCTATCATCGACACCTACGGGTGCCTCCAGTGCCACAGCAAGGCGTCCCCCTCTGGGGGGCTCAGCCTCGACTCCCTCGAGGATCTGCTCGCGGGAGGCGCGACCGGGGGCCCGGGCGCCATCGAGTGTGATCCCGGGGCGTCGACGATCCTCCTCAAGGTCTCCCTCGATCCACCCTTCGGCGCCCGCATGCCCCTCGTCGGAGAGAAGCTGCTCGAGGAGGAGATCGACCTCATCGAGGCCTGGATCGCCCAGGGCCTCGACGCCTGCGGCTGTGTGCCCCCCGAGCCCGAGCCAGAGCCCACCATCGAGCCCGAAGACGAGCCAGACGCCGAGCCCGGGGTCGGGCCGGACTCCGAGCCCGAGCTCGAGCCGGACTCCGGGCCGGACCCCGAACCCGAGACGGGCGCCTTGGGCTGGCCCTGCGAGGTCGACGAAGAGTGCTCGAGCGGCTACTGCCTCGAGGGGAGCGACGGCCTGTACTGCTCCGAGCTCTGCGTCGAGGTCTGCCCCTCGGGCTACGTCTGCGCTCCCGTGTCGGTTCCCGACATCGAGGTGATCTACCTCTGTGTGGAGGACACCTCTCCTTGAGCCGTCGAGGGGGTCCGCCGCGGTGATCGCCTTGTGGTCGCCTCGCTCAAGCCTCCCGAGCGGCTCTCGCGGTGGTGCTGCTCCTCGAAGCGCGCCCATCGCTGTCGATCGCGCTGCCGGACGGCGACGGTCGCGCGGGTCGTCGTCCCTGCTACAGCGCAGGGAAGATCCCCTGGAGGAAGCCGTACAGGCCGATCACGGCCAGGGTCGCCCAGAGGGTGCCGGCCGCGAGGGCCCGGAGCAGGCCGCGGGGCGAGGCGGCGCGTCCGGCCCAGCCGAAGACGGTGGGGAAGAGCCACAAGGGGGCCGCGTTCACCATCTCGGTCTCGGAGAAGGGGGCGAAGCTCACGAGGTAGATCCACCCGGCGACGCCGAGGCCGGCGGCTGCGATGAGCGAGAAGATCGCGCTCCACCAGGGGCGCTCCGGGGTCGGATCGGTCCGGCTGGGGCTCGGCGGCGCGCTCGAGGGCGCCGGGGCGTGCAGCAGCTCGAGGGCAGCCCGGGCCGACGCCGGCCGGCGCCCGAGCTGCGGCTCCACCAG
>CAZEHU010000104.1:5199-8156 GCA_964511605.1 uncultured Myxococcales bacterium | reverse complement strand
CACCCGCTGGTCTGCACGGCCTTCAACGCCGACTTCGACGGCGACCAGATGGCGGTGCACGTGCCGCTCTCGGTGGAGGCCCAGATGGAGGCCCGCGTGCTCATGATGAGCACGAACAACATCCTGAGCCCCGCTTTCGGCAAGCCGGTCATCAACCCGACACAGGACATCGTGCTCGGGCTCTACTACATGACCCGCCCGCGTAAGTTCGCGCTCGGTGAGGGCAAGCGCTTCTCCTCCCCCGAGCAGGTGCGTGTGGCCTACGACGCGAACGTCGTGGCGCTCCAGGCGGAGATCTTCTGCCGCTACCAGGGAGAGGTCCACAAGACCACCACCGGCCGCTGCCTGTTGACCGAGATCGTCCCGGACGACATCCCCTTCGAGGAGTACAACAAGACCCAGGACAAGAAGGAGCTCGGCAAGCTCATCGACATCACCTTCCGCCGCTCGGGCACGAAGGAGACCGTCCTCCTCGCCGACCGCCTGCGCACCTGGGGCTATGAGTACTCCACCCGCGCGGGCGCCTCGATCTCCATCGAGGATCTGCGCATCCCCGACGAGAAGCAGCCCTTCATCGACGCCGCCCAGTCCGAGGTCTCCGAGCTCGACTCGAGCTACCGCGAGGGCCTCATCACCTACGGCGAGCGCTACAACCAGGTCATCGACGTGTGGGCCGCCTGCTCCGAGCGCATCGCCGAGGCGATGATGCAGGGGATCAAGCAGGAGACGGTCACCCACCCGGTCACCGGCGAGAAGGCCACCCAGCCGAGCTTCAACTCCATCTTCATGATGGCCGACTCCGGCGCCCGTGGCTCCGCGCAGCAGATCCGGCAGCTCGCCGGCATGCGCGGCCTGATGGCCAAGCCCTCCGGTGAGATCATCGAGACGCCCATCATCGCGAACTTCCGCGAGGGGCTCAGCGTCCTGCAGTACTTCATCTCCACCCACGGCGCGCGCAAGGGCCTGGCGGATACGGCGCTGAAGACCGCGAACTCCGGCTACCTGACCCGTCGCCTCGTGGACGTGGCCAACGACTGCATCGTCACGGAGAAGGACTGCGGCACCCTCGACGGCATCGAGGCGATCCCGCTCGTCGAGGGCGGCGAGGTCATCGAGCCGCTGCGCGAGCGCATCCTGGGCCGCGTGGCCCTCGACGATGTGCTCGACCCGGTCGAGGGCACCGTCATCGTCGAGGCCAACGACGCCGTCGACGAGGAGTCCGTGCAGGCGATCGAGGATGCGGGCATCGAGATGGTGATGATCCGCTCCCCGCTGACCTGCCGCACCCAGGACGGCGTCTGCGTGCTCTGCTACGGGCGCGACCTCGCCCGTGGACGGCGCGTGAACATCGGCGAGTCCGTCGGAGTCATCGCCGCGCAGTCGATCGGCGAGCCCGGCACGCAGCTCACGATGCGGACGTTCCACGTCGGCGGCGCGGCGCGCGCCCGGGCCGAGCAGTCGACCCTCGAGCTACGCAACGATGGCCACGTCGAGTTCCGAAATGCGGCCTTCATCGAGAAGAACGACGGCTCGCTCGTCGTGATGAACCGCAACGCCGAGGTGGTGGT
Source organism: uncultured Myxococcales bacterium (assembly GCA_964511605.1). GTDB lineage: Bacteria > Myxococcota_A > UBA9042 > PHBI01 > JACKFB01 > CAZEHU01. The sequence continues at coordinate 6,588 of CAZEHU010000104.1, read as the reverse complement.
CATCGACGCCACCGGCCGTGAGAAGGAGCGCCACTCCATCGTCTACGGCGCCAACCTCACCGTGAAGGATGGCGACAGGGTCCAAAAGAGCCAGAACATCGCCGAGTGGGATCCCTGGTCGAACCCGATCATCACCGAGGTCGCCGGCGCCGTCCGCTACGTCAACGTCGTGGACGGGGAGACCGTCAAGGAGGAGGTGGACGAGGTCACCGGCCTGAGCCGTAAGGTCGTGATGGAGACCAAGAGCGCATCGCGGCCCTCGATCGAGATCGTCGGCGACAGCGGCCGGGTGCTCATGGTGCCTGGCAAGTCCAGCAAGAAGGCGAGCTACATGCTGCCGGCTGGCGCCAACATCTCCATGACCAACGGCGATCTCGTCCAGCCCGGCGACGTCCTGGCCAAGATGCCGCGCGAGACCACCAAGACCAAGGACATCACCGGCGGCCTGCCGCGGGTGGCCGAGCTCTTCGAGGCGCGCAAGCCGAAGGAGGTCGCGGTCATCAGCGAGATCGACGGCGTCGTCGTCTTCCCCGAGAAGGACACCCTGAAGGGCAAGCGGCGGATCCTGGTGCAGCCCGAGGTCGGGGATACCGCCGAGTACCTCATCCCGAAGTCCAAGCACCTCGCTGTCCACGAGGGTGACTTCGTGCGCGCCGGCGAGGCGCTCATGGACGGCTCGCCGAACCCGCACGACATCCTGAAGGTCAAGGGTGAGAAGGAGCTGGCCAAGTTCCTCGTCGACGAGATCCAGGAAGTCTATCGACTCCAGGGCGTGTCGATCAACGACAAGCACATCGAGGTCATCGTCCGGCAGATGCTGCGCTGGGTGAAGATCGTCGAGGTGGGCGATACCAGCTTCCTCATCAACGAGCAGGTGCCCCGCTGGAAGTTCGAGGACGAGAACATGAAGGTGATCGCCCGTGGCGGTGAGCCCGGCCAGGGCCAGCCCATCATGCTCGGCATCACCAAAGCGAGCCTGTCGACCGAGTCCTTCCTCTCGGCCTCCTCCTTCCAGGAGACCACGAAGGTGCTCACCCAGGCCGCCATCCAGGGCAAGGTCGACCACCTCCGCGGCCTCAAGGAGAACGTCGTGATGGGTCGCCTCATCCCGGCGGGCACCGGCGTCCCGGTCTACGACGACCTGGGCCTCGACATCCGCCCGGACGCGGAGGCCCCAGCCTTCATGCGCTCCCGCCCGAGCGCGTAGCGCCACCCTTCCGTCGGGGCCTCGCGCCCCGACGGAAGCCCCACTCGCACAAGCCGCGAGTTCTTGAGCTTTCGTCGGGTCGTAAGCGTGATATCTCGCGCGAGGCGCGAGTTCTTGAACTTCCGCGGGGTCGTAAGCGTGATATCTCGCGCGAGGCGCGAGTTCTTGAACTTCCGCGGGGT
>CAZEHU010000104.1:0-5099 GCA_964511605.1 uncultured Myxococcales bacterium | reverse complement strand
TTGAACTTCCGCGGGGTCGTAAGCGTGATATCTCGCGCGAGGCGCGAGTTCTTGAGCTTTCGTCGGGTCGGAAGGCGGGAGCGTCGCGCGGAGTGCTGGCTGTGCGGCTCTCCGCGGAGGCTCCGGAGGGGGTTGGCATGCCGCTTGCTGCGGAGCCGGGCATGATCATTCACGTCGTCGCCAGCACCCGGCCCCCTCACCGTCCCTTCCTCGAGCACGAAGCGGCCGAGTGGATGTGGACGAACCTCCGCCGCATCTTCCCTCGCGTGGCTGCGGCGGTGCTGATGCCCGATCACATCCACGTCCTCGCCGTCGACGTGCGCCCCGAGGTGGCGAAGCACCGGGTCACCCGGCTGCTCGCGGGACGGGCGCGCGTCGGCGCACTCCGAGCGGGGACGTACTCGTGGACGGAGGTCCCCGAGCCTCGGGTGATTCCGAACAGCAAGCACCTCGCCCGCCAGGTCCGCTACGTCGCACTGAATCCGTGCCGCGACCGGCTCGCGGACGACCCCCTCGAGTGGCTGTGGTCCACCTACCGAGACGTCCACGGCGCGACCGTAGATCCCTGGATCACCGGTGCCCAGCTCGCCCGGCTCCTGTGGCGCCCCTGGGGCAAGAGCTGGGCCGGCAAGCATCATCGCTACGTCTCCTCCGATCCCGATGTTCGTGTCGAGGGTACCCCCCTGCCGCAGCCCGCGTCGTCCGCATCGGCGACCGCGCACTCCCTGGACGACATCGCCGAAGCATCCCTCGCAGCGACACGCTCCCGGCCTGGGGCCCTCCGCCTCCGGTCCCCGGCGCGCAAGCTCTTCCTCCACCTGGCTCGTGAACTGGGGGGGACGGACGCCGGTGCCCTCGCCCGACGCTGCGGCGTCACCCCCGATGCCGTGCGTCGACACTGGCGCGGCGAGGCCCCGGCGCCCGCACACCTCCTCGCTGGTCGCCTCTGCCTGGGAGATCGAAGGCTACGAGTCGGTCCGGTGCGCACGTCGGTCAGGTGAGGGGCGCACCGCCGACCTCGCGCGGCAGCTCCAACAGGCTGCCGCTTGACCGACAACCTCCAGCTACGAGCCTGTTGGGCATTGGAGCGTGAGACGCCGACGAAGCCATATGCAAGGGGCTCCTGGATCCCTCGTGGCATGAACGATCCTCGTGTGTTTTTGCCTTGATTCGTGCAGCCGGCCTGCCATCGTCCGTCGGCGCTGGCCACAGAGGACCGACGATGGCACCGACAACTCCCTGCTCGTTCTTGCTTCCTCGGCCGACTCCCGGGAGAAGGCCTCGCGGAGGATGGCTCCTCGTCGGTGTGGCGGTGGCCCTCGTCGCCTGCGCCGATGGAGGGAGCGGCACCGCGGACTGCGTGGCGGACGCCGACTGCGCCTCGGGCAGTTGTCTTCCCTCTGGGGCCTGCGCGCCCCTCGACGGTTCGGCGGCGGTTGCCAATGTACAGGGCGGTGCTGACGCTGCCGGTGCGCACGGTGCCGATGGCGCGACCTCCCCGGAGACCGGCGACGACGCGACCCCGACGGGAGCCGATGGCGGTGCGGGCGGGTCCAAGGACGGCGGCGCGGCGGGCGGCGACGTCGATCCACTCGATCCCGACACCGCAGGCACCGGGAGCGGCGGCGACGGCGAGTCCCTCCAGGACAGCGACGCCGGCCCCCCCGACCTGATGACCTGCAAACCCAACTACGACGGCCTCATCGAGCGCCACGAGATGCCCTTCGCGGCCGGCTACGAGGCCGCCTTCCGGGTCACGACCGGGATCGAGGGCTGGTCCCCCGAGCCGAGCTGCGACGGCGCGGTCTGCGCCTGGGATCTGGTGGACCTCCCCGGCGAGAGCGAGGACGTCCTCAGCGCGACCCTGGATCCGGCCGGCTGGTGGTTCTCCGACGAGCCCGCCTTCGCCACCGCCACCTGGGTCGCCGAGATGGGCGAGCTGGACCTCTCCCTCGGCTTCCTCTCCCTCTGCCAGCAGACCCAGGTGGGCATCTTCGAGGCGTCGGACGACGCCATGCTCCTCCTCGGTCTCGCCAGCGAGGACGAGAGCGGAGACACCCTGATGGTCTACGACCCGCCCCTCGAGCTCCTGCGCTTCCCGCTCGAGGAGGGCAGCTCGTGGACCATGGACAGCACCGCCTCCGGCCCCCTCTGTGGCAGCCTCTTCCCTTTCCACGTCGATCAGACGATCACCGCCGAGGCCCAGGGCCGCGGCGAGGTCACGACCCCCTACGGCACCTGGGCGGAGGGCCTCCGGGTGCGCACCCTGCTCGAGCGCCACGCCGGCATTGGGGTCCTGCCCACCAGCGTGCGCTCCGACATGATCCTGGCCGAGTGCTTCACCTCCATCGCCACGATGACCGCGGACCCGGGAGCCGACACCCTCGACGCCGAGAGCCTCAGCGAGGTCCGCCGCCTGGTGCCGCTCCCCTGATGCTCGCCGAGGGCACCAGAGCCAGCGCTCCCTTGGCCGCTCGCGGGATCCCCGGGATCGCCGTGCTGGTGGGGGCCACCCTCCTCGGGATCGTCCCCGGAGCCCGCGCCACGGGCTTCACCGACCTCGGCGACGATGTCCGCGGCTCCGGCGATACCCGTGTCGCCATCGAGGGTGCCCTCCGGCTCCGCGGCGCTCGCCTGGTGAACCTCGACCTCGATCGAGGCAGCACCCCCTCCGGGGAGCTCCTCTTCCCCGTCTCCCTCAGCGAGCCCGATCGCCAGGCCCTCTACGGCGCCGATATGCGCCTGCGCACGGACCTCGCTCTCTTCGCGCCGGGCGGTGTCCTGGGCGCCAAGCTCCGCGTGGACGTCCTGGACAACGTCGCCCTCGGCGCCAGCGCCGACGGCATCCCCGGCGGCACCCTCACCCAGGAGCCCGCCGAGGCCGCCTTCCGGATCAAGCGCGCATATGGGGAGCTAGTCACGCCCCTCGGCTACCTGGCGGCCGGCCGGATGGGCAACGACTGGGGCCTCGGTATGCTCGCGAATGGCGGCGACTGCGTGGACTGCGACTCGGGAGACGCCGCCGACCGGATCGTCTATGCCGCCCCCGTGCTCGGCCACATCTGGGCTTTCGCCTACGACCTCAGCGCCACGGGCTGGACGGTGCCGCGCAGGGACGAGCGCCGCGCCGTCGACCTCGAGCCAAGCGCCCGTGTGCAGAGCCTCGCAGCGGGCGTCCTCCGTTGGCGCACGCCGCTGTCCCGCCGCCGCCGCGCTGCCGCGGGCCGCACTACCGTCGACTACGGCCTGTACTACGCGCATCGCTGGCAGGACCGAGACGTGCCCGCAGCCTACCTGCCCACCGCCGAGCCCGTGGAGGTGGACGCCGCTCAGGTCCTCCGCCGCGACCTCAGCGCCCACGCCATCGACGGCTGGGTGCGCTTCGAACATCCCTGGCTGCGGGTGGAGCTGGAGGTGGCCTGGGTGACCGCCCGAGTCGGGCAGGCCTCGAACCTCCCCGGCTTCGAGCTACCCGGCGCCGTGCGCTCGAGCCAGCTCGGCGCGGCCCTCGAGAGCCGCCTGGGTCCTCGGGATGCCCGCCTCCGAGGGGGCCTCGACCTCGGCTTCGCTTCGGGCGATCCGGCCCCGGGCTTCGGCGCGCGCCCCCCCCTCCAGGACCTCACCCCGCCCGTGCCTGGCGACCTCGACGGTCCCCAGGCGATGCCCCCCGGCGATATGGACGTCGACAACTTCCGCTCCCACCCGGACTACAGGCTCGACCGCATCCTCTTCCGCGCGATCGTGGGCACGGTCCCGGACGCCCTGTACGCCCGCCCGCATCTCGAGCTCACTCTTGTCGATCTCGGCAGGGGATCCCTGGACCTCGGCTTCGCGGCGGTGCTCTCCGCCACGCCGACCAAGGCGTCCGCCCCGGGGCTGGCCCACCCCCTCGGCGTCGAGCTCGATCCCACCCTCGCCTGGACCACCGACGCCGGCTTCTCGGCCCGCCTCGAGCTGGCCTTCCTCTTCCCGCTCGAGGGCCTCGACAACGTCGGGGCAGGCCTCGAGGCCGACCACCCGGACGCCGGGCTGAAGGCCCGGCCGGCCCACCTCACCCGCCTCCACCTCGGCTATCGGTTCTGAGCCATGACGACACGCCCCCCGCCCGTGCTGCTGGTCGCCCTGCTCCTCGCTGTGGGCCCCACGCCCGCCTGCGTCGACGGCAACCTCACCCACCCCGAGGATCCGACGACCTACGCCTCCCCCACACCCGAGCCCCTTCCTTGCTTGCCGAACCTCGACGGCCTCGTCGAGGCCCACGAGCTGGCCCCCACGCTGAACACCCTCGCTTCTTATCGGGTCACGCCGCCGCTCGCGGCCGACGCCGTCGTCGCCGAGGGCGCCGAGGGCTTCCCGGTCGATCTCGAGGGCTTCGTCGACCCGTCCGGCCGCCGCGTCTGGGACTGGTCGACCATCGATCCCTCCGACGAGCTCGCCTCCCTCCGGGCCGATCTCCTCGAGGAGCATTGGTTCGCCAGCGAGTTCCCCTCCCATGCCTTCGTGGTTCCGGCCGACGCCGGCGCGAAGGTCCTCGGCATCTACACCCACGACGACGAGGCCCTCTGGCTGCACGGCGTGGCCTCCGCGAGCGAGGAGCCCCCCGAGGGCAAGACCCTCATGGTCTACGAGGCCCCCATCGCCTTCTTCGTATTCCCTTTCGGGCTCGGCGACTCCTGGAGCGCCGTGGGCGAGGTCCGCAACGGCTGGCTCCGCGGCCTCCATCCCTGGTCACAGGACGATACCTACGAGGTCTCGGTCGACGCCTCGGGCGAGCTCCGCCTCCCGGACTTCACCTTCACCCAAGCCCTGCGGGTCCATACGAAGGTCTCCATCCAGCCCCTGGCCGGCAGCCTCGTGCCCTACACCCAGCACCAGCAGTCCTTCGTCTTCGAGTGCTTCGGCGAGGTGGCGCGCGCCTCGAGCGCCCTCATCACCGATCCCGACGAGGACCCCGGCCCCCTGTTCCCCGTGGCGTCCGAGATCCGCCGCCTCGGCTGGTTCCAGGAGTAGCCCCATGAGCCAGCCCCCCCCCCGCGCGATCCCCCGCCCCCCCGAGAGCGGCGCGCAGAAGATCCTCCGCCGTGGCGTGGCCCCGCCCG
>CAZEHU010000103.1:0-8158 GCA_964511605.1 uncultured Myxococcales bacterium | reverse complement strand
ACCGGAGGCGAAGAGCAGCGCGCTGACGAGGCGCTCCCCCGGAGAGGTCGCGCGTCCCGTGATCGGCTGTGGCTGAGGCAGGGTCTTCAAGGGGGCCGGACGATGCCTGCCCCCTGTGACAGCCGTGTGACACGGCCGCGACGGTTGTCGCGGGCTCTGTCCTCCAGGCGGCTCAGAACTTGAGCTGCATCATGCTCCGGCCGCGCCAGCCCTCGTCGCCGTGGTCGATCAGGGCGACGTCGTTGACCCACTGGATCGAGGTGCCGCGGAGGAAGACGGTCAGCCCGGCGGTGGCCTCGGAGGTGTCCTCGTCCTCGCCGTCGCGATCGACGGACTCGTAGCGGATCGCCGGCATCCACGTCTCCGCGAGGACCATCGAAGCGAAAGCGTGGAAGCCGAGGGAGTCGGAGGTCTCGCTGGCGTCGGGCTGCTCGTCGCGGCGGAAGAAGAGGGCGCCGCCGACCGTGAGACCGTCGACCTTAGCGAGGGCATCGAGGGTGCTGGTCATCCGGCCGTCGCCGCCGCCGTCGACGTCCAGGCCCGCGAGCGCACCGAGGCCGACCGAGAGGCGGAAAGGGCCCCCCTTCCGGTCCACCTCGGAGTAGGCCTTCATGGGGGCGCTGTTGTAAGCGACGCGGAGGGCGAGCTCCGGCATCGATCGCTCCACCAGGCCGGTGCCCGTGCCGTTGTGCACACCGAGGGCCCACGTGAGGCCCTCGGCATCCTTGGAGCCGCTGTGCAGGGTGACGCCGAGGTCACGGCTGGCGCCGAAGGCCTTATTGGTGGGGCCGCGCTCCACCAGGGCCAGCTTGGAGGAGGAGGTGAGGTAGTTGCGGGTGAAGTAGACCTTGTACTGGCCGAGATCGAGGCTGAGGCCGCTGGCCACCTTCCACGTGAAGCGGAAGTCCTTGAGCTCCACCTCCCCTTCGGAGAAGTCGGTCTGCAGGCCGTAGGACAGGTCGTCGCCCACGCTGCCCTTCCAGGAGAAGCGAGCGCGAGGGATGGTGATCGTGGACTCGACCGGCCCCCCGGCCCCCTCGGAGACGGTCTCGAGGAGCTGGAGCCGGGCTCCGAGCTTCAGCTTGTCGGCCCCATCCTTGGAGACGACCTGGAAGCCGGCCTGGCTCGCAGGGGCGAGGGTGGAGAGGAGGAGGAGGGCGGCGCCGGTTGCACCGAGGGTGTTCACGCTGCGCATGATTGTGACTCCTGGGAGAGGTGAGGCGTGGGGTGGAGACGCGGCTAGCCGCCGGAGAGGCGCGGCTAGCCGCCGGAGAGCAGCGACTCGACGGAGGCGCCGATCGTGGAGCCCTTGCCGTCGAAGACGCTGCCGACGACCTTGTCCGCGAGGCGCTTGGTGACGAGGGCATAGGCGGTGTCGGGCAGGGCGATGTAGCCCACCTCGGGCACCAGGCTCTTCGCCTCCGCCACGTAGAAGTCCGCGAAGGCCTTCACCTCGGCACGCTCGAGGGAGGCCTTGGACAGGTAGATGAAGATCGGACGGGATAGGGGCTGGTAGGTGCCATCGGCGACCGTGGCCGCGCTGGGGGCGATCGCCGGGCCGGGGCCCGCCTTGATCGGCACGGCCTTCAGCTTCTTCCGATTCTCCTTGAAGTAGGCGTAGCCGAAGAAGCCGAGGGCGAGCTTGTCGGTGGCGACGCCCTGGACGAGCACGTTGTCATCCTCCGAGGAGGTGTAGTCGCCGCGGCTCGCGTGCTCTTTGCCGACGATCGCCTTGGTGAAGTAGTCGTAGGTGCCGGAGTCGACGCCGGGACCGAAGAGGTGCAGCTCCTCCTCGGGCCAGCCGGCGCGCACATCGCTCCACTTCTGGACCTTGCCCTGGCTCTCCGGGGCCCAGATGGTCTTCAGCTCGGCGACGGTGAGGTGATCGACCCAGGTATTGTCCGGGGAGATCACCACGCTGATGCCGTCATAGGCGACGGGCAGCTCGACGTATTCGATCCCCTTGTCTGCGCAGAGCTTCACCTCGCTCGGCTTGATGGGGCGAGAGGCGTTGGAGAGCTGGGTCTCGCCGCTACAGAACTTCTTGAAGCCGCCGCCGGTGCCGCTGACGCCGATGGTGACGCGGGCGTCGCGGTTCTTGGCGCCGAAGGCCTCCGCGACCGCCTCGGTGATCGGGTAGACCGTCGAGGAGCCGTCGGCGGCGATGATCGTCGAGCTAGCGGCCGCGCCGCCCTCGCCGCCCTCGCCGCCCTCGCCGCCCTTGCAGGCGCCGAGGGGCATCAGGAGGAGGAGGGAGAGGAGGAGCATCAGGGGGGACCGCATCTTCATGGGGGATCTCCGTCGCTTGGGCGGGCGTTCAGGCCGGACCATGCCCACGCCATGTGTCGCCTCCGTGACAACGCGGTCACCCTTGGTGACAGGAGCGGCACATCCCGCCGCGGGGTGCTCTGGGGACGGTCACCCCTCCGGCGCGGCGTGCTCTGGGGACGATCACCCCGCCGGCAGACGGACACGGAAGATGGTGCCCTGGGGCTCCCTTGGGAGGGCGAGGACCTCGCCCCCCATGGCGTCCGCGAGGTGCTTGACGATCGCGAGCCCGAGGCCGGTGCCGCCCTGATCGCGGGAGCGCCCCTTGTCGACCCGGTAGAAGCGCTCGAAGACCCGCTGCCGCTGCTCGACGGTCAGGCCCGGGCCTTCGTCGGCTACCTCGATGACGACGTGCTCTGAGTCCGGCGAGGCGCGGATGTGGATCGCGCCGCCGGCGGGGGTGTACTTGGCGGCGTTGTCCACCAGGTTCACGAGGATCTGCTCGAACGCGACGACGTCCGCGAGCACGCGCAGCTCGGCATCGACGCTCACCTCCACCGGCCGCTCGGCGAGGCTGTCGGCCAATCCGCTCAGCACGCGGCGGACCGCGTCGGCCACGCTCCAGGGGCGCGGGCTCAGGTCCTGGTGGCCGGCCTCGATGCGGGAGAGGTCGAGGAGGTCGCTCACCAAGCGCACGAGGCGTTCGGCGTGGCGGTGGATCGCGCCCAGGAAGCGCTCGGCCGCGTCGCGATCGTCGAGGGCCCCGTCCAGCAGGGTCTCGGCGTTGGCCCGGATCACGCTGACCGGGGTGCGGATCTCGTGGGAGACGTTTGCGACGAAGTCGCGACGCATGGCCTCGAGGGCCCGGAGCTCGGTGACGTCGCGGAGCACGACGACGACGCCCGCCCGTCCCTCCATGGGCCCACAGGAGGCCACGAGCACCCGCCGCGGGGGGCCGGGCAGCTCCAGCTCGCTCTGCCCGCCGCCGGAGTCGACGAGGGCGTGGAGCTCGGGGGCCCGTGCCACCTCGATGAGGGGCCGCCCCAGGCTGCCCTCGTCGAGGCCGAGCAGGGAGCGGGCGGCGGCGTTGGTGGTGGCCAGGAGGCCGCGGCCGTCGGTGGCGATGACACCCTCTCCCAAGGTCTCGAGCACCGCCTCGATGCGCATGCGCTCGGTAGCGAGGTCGGCGACGCTCCGCTCCATGGTGATCGCGAGCCGATCCACCGAGCTCAGGAGGCCAGCGATGTCGTCGTGGGGGCCCTCGAGGTCGCCGGTCCGAGCGCCCGCGCGCGCCTGCACACGGAGGACGATCCTGCGGAGCGTGCGCCCGAAGAGGGCCGAGACGAGCACGCTCATCACGATAGCGAAAGCGAGCCCGACCAGCGCCGCGAGGAGCAGGAAGGAGCGCAGGGAGTCCACCGCAGCGTCGATGCGGGCGGCCTCGACGCCGACGCGGAGCGCGCCCTCCGCGGCGTGGGGACCGCGGGGCAGAGCGACGAAGAGCATCTCCGTGCCCATTCCCTCGGAGTGCCGGCGGGCGCGGGCGGGGCGCCCCGAGAGGGCCTCGCGGAGCTCGGGGCGGTCCGAGAGGTCTCGACCGCGGCTGGTGGCGAGCGAGTCTGCGAGGACGCGCCCTTGGGGACCGACGAGGGTGATGCGCTTGTCGGTCGCGGTCCCGAGGCCGGCGACGATGGGGCCCTTGGGACCCGCCGTATATCGATCGACCGCGAGGAGCGCGGTCTGCGCGTGGTGCGTGAGGTCGCTCCAGGTGGTCTCCTCGAGCTCGGCGATGAGCCGCGGCTGGAGGTACACGCCGGCCGCGAAGACAGCGCCCAGGACCAGGCCCACGGAGGCGAGGAAGATGTGGAGGCGGGCGCCAGCGAGGGTCACGCGGGGGTCCTACCGGTTGGTGAGGCCCGGGACCACCAGCCTGCCACCCTCGACGCCTCGTGTGGCGATGGGGCCGCGGGGCGCGCGGATCAGCCCTGCTCTTGCCAGGCCACCGGCCCCTCGAGCCCCCCGGAGGGATCGAGCTCGGGGCTCTGGACTTGGGCTCCCACGCCGGCCTCCTCGTCCGACGGCGTGCAGGTCAGCCGCCCACTGCCGGCGCCGCTGGGGACGATCCAGAGGATCTCGTGGGGCTGGCCGTCGGGATCGTTCAGGGCCTCGAGGGTGGTCAGGCCCTCGAGGCCGTGGCCCCCGGGGGCCTGATCGATCGCCTCTCCCTCCCAGGTGAGCTCGAGATCTACGAGGTCGCCCTCGGTATCTGCGATCCACAAGGTGAGGCGCGCCACGTCCGGGCCCCCACCGGCCGGTGGGGGATCCACGTCCAGCCAGGTGACCCTCGGCGTGGCGTTGTCCACATCGATGGCGCTGTCACAGCCGAGGCTGGAGCCGGCCAGGAGCGCCGCGGCCACCACGAGAGCGCGGTTCCAGGATCGGGAACGGGGGGCCATCGCCAGGAGCACTCCTTGACGGTCGAGGGGGCGCCTTGCTACCCCGATTCCGCGCTGGGCACCAGAGGATGGCGCCCGCCCGAGGAGCATCGTGGACCACCCCCAGATCATCGACGTCTACCTCGCGGAGAGCGGCGTCTCCTACGACGTGCTCGACGAGGGCATGTGGATCATCCACGACGACGTCGATCACGTCGACAACATCGTGGTCACCTGGGCCCCCCCCATCGTCGTCTTCCGCGTGAAGCTGATGGACGTCCCCAAGGACGCCAGCGCCCGCGCGGAGCTCAACGAGGCCCTCCTCCGGCTCAACGCCACCGACATGATCTCCGGCGCTTATGGCATCGAGGACGGCGCCATCATCGCCACCGAGACCCTGCAGACCCCCAACCTCGATCTCAACGAGTTCCAGGCGGCCATCGACGGCCTGACCATGGCCATCACCGATCACTTCAGCCGGCTCAAGTCCTTCCTGGACGGCGCCGGGGAGGACGCGGCATGAGCATCTTCCAGCGTATCAGCACCCTGGTGAAGTCCAATATCAACGCGCTCATCTCGAGCGCGGAGGATCCCGAGAAGATCCTCAACCAGCTCATCATCGATATGCGCAAGCAGTTCCTCGAGGCCCGCAAGCAGGTCGCGGTCGCCATCGCGGACGAGAAGCGCCTCAAGCGCCAATACGAGAAGGAGCTCGAGAAGGCGCAGACCTGGGAGAAGAAGGCGATGACGGCCATCAAGGCGGGCCGCGACGACCTCGCCCGCCAGGCCCTCGCCCGAAAGGGTGAGCATGACAGCCTCTCCACCCAGTTCCAGGAGCAGTGGATCGCCCAGAAGCAGGCCGCCGATCAGCTCCGCGATGCCCTGACCCGCCTGAACGCCAAGATCCAGGAGGCCTCGCGCAAGAAGAACCTGCTCATCGCTCGCCAGAAGCGAGCCGAGGCCCAGAAGAAGATCCAGGACACCATGTCCGGGATGAACGACGCGGGGGCCTTCGACACCTTCTCGCGCATGGAGGAGAAGGTGGACCGCATGGAGGCCGAGGCGGAGGCCTCCCTCGAGCTCTCGAACGAGGTCAGCGGCGACAGCCTCGCCCGCGAGCTCGACGCCCTCGAGTCCTCCGACGCCGTCCAGGACGACGCCCTCGCCGCCCTCAAGGCCAAGATGGGCGTGGCGCCGCCCCCGGCCGCGCTGCCCACCCTCGACGCCCCCATGGGCGACGCGGTGGAGTCCGACGCCGCCATCGAGGCGGAGCTCGAGGCGCTGCTGAAGGAGCAAGCGTAGGCGCTCCTGGCGCCGAGCCCGCAGGCGCTATCGGAGGAGCCGGCGCGAGCGCTCACTATCTGCAGGCCAACGGCGCCTGGGGGAGCCCAGCGTCGCGACCCGGTGGCCCGCCGCCGCGTGGCCACGTGCGCGCGGCCTGGCCTGATCGCACCTGGTCGCTCCGGATCGCCGACCTCCCTTTCCGCGGCCTCGCCACCTGGCTGCGAGAGCGCCTCGCCGAGACCGAGGGCGCCCTCACCTCGGTGCTCCTGGCCTACGACGCCGGCCGGAACCTGGAGCGCCTGCCTGCCACCGCACGCGAGGATCCGCCGCTGCCCGATCTCTTCGTGGCGCGCTACCCCGCCTGGCAGGAGGCTGACGTCCCCGAGGGTCCCTGGACGACCTACGCCGCGAGCGATGCCCCACCCGAGGCCGCCGAGCGCCTCGAGGCCTGGCTGGACACCCATCGGGACCCTGGCCCGCCCCTGCCCTCCCCTGCGCCCACCCTCACAAGCTCCATGGCGCCCGAGGCCTACGAGCGAGCGCTCTCGGACGTGCTCGAGGGTATCGCCGCGGGAGAGCTCTACCAGGCCAACGTCGCCCGACGCCTCGAGGCCCCCCTCGACCCCGCCTGCGTCCACGCCCTGCACGCCCGCCTCCAGGCTCGGTCCCCCGCCGACTTCGCGATCCTGCACGAGCTCGGCGAGGGCCGCTGGATCTCCTCGATCTCCCCCGAGTGTCTGCTCCACTATGACGCCCTGAGCCGCGGCGCCACGAGCTTCCCCATCAAAGGCACCCGCCCCCGCCACGCGGATCCCAGGCGCGACCGCGACCTCACCGGCGAGCTCGCCGCCGACCCCAAGGAGCGAGCGGAGCACGTGATGATCGTCGATCTCGTCCGCCACGATCTCGGCCGCGTCGCGGAGCCCGGAAGCGTCGAGGTCCACGACCTCTTCGCTGTGCACTCCCTGCCCACCGTCCACCACATGATCAGCGAGGTCCGCGCGCGGGTCGCCGCCCCCTACGACCTCCCCGATGTGCTCGCGGCCCTCTTCCCCGGCGGCTCGATCTCCGGGGCCCCGAAGATCGCCGCCATGGAGCGCATCGAGCGGGTCGAGGGCCTGCGGCGTGGCTACTACACCGGCTCCTTCGGCCTCGTCCGGCCCGACGGCTCCGCCACCTTCAACATCCTCATCCGCACCTGCACCCTCGCGGGCGGGCGGCTGCTGTACGCCACCGGCGGCGGCATCGTCGCCGACAGCGAGCCCGCCGCGGAGTGGCGCGAGACCGAGCACAAGGCCCGCGCCCTGGTCGAGGCGCTCCAAGGTCCCCACGGCTAGCCTCCCTCGGCCCTCCCTCGAGGCCGCCGCAGCCAGTAGAGCCCTACCTCCAGCGTGTCCCCGGCGAAGGTATGCCCACCGGCGGGCTCGTTCGGGACCGTAGCCTCCGCCAAGGCCCCGAGCGTACGTCCCCGGAGCTGCCGGCATAGGGCGTCCTGCCCTTCCACATCCCCGGGCTCGTGGGTCTCCGAGGAGCAGCTCGCGATGTGAGCCAGCACCACACATGGGCTGTCCTCGAGACGCTCCATCGGATCCCTCCGCGTCAGGATCCAACGGTGCTCCCGCCCGAGCGAGGGCGACAGGTGCCACGGGGCTCGCAGTCCCAGATCCCAGTCCGGCTCATAAGCGACGATGGCGCACCCGTCGGGCACCGCCTGGAGGTGCTCCCGGAAGAACGCGTACTCCGCATCCATCGTCGTCACCCGAAGCGTGGAGCGCAGAGGCACCAGCGAGGTCAGCATCAACCCGGCGATCAGCCAACGCAGTGCTCGCTCCGCGCCCCATCCCATGGCCGCCCTGGCGCCCTCCGCGCCGAACGCCGCCAGGAGCACGTACAGGGGCTGGGCCGCCAACTGGTAGCGCGCATCGAGGAAGTCGCTCTCCGCGACCCCCTGGGCGCTGGTGAGGCCGGTGACCGCCAGGGCGGAGCCCACCAGCCAGAGCACGGTCCACCGCAGGCTGCCTCGAGCCGACAGGAGCGCGACCACCGCCAGCACTGGCAGCAGCCAGGGGGTCATCGAAGGTGAGAGGAAAGCGTTGGTGGTCGGCGAGAAGAGAGGGGTCACCGCCTCCCCCCACATCGTGGCCCACCTCTCGTTGGCCAGCGCACGCTCC
>CAZEHU010000102.1:0-8190 GCA_964511605.1 uncultured Myxococcales bacterium | reverse complement strand
CCCTCCACGAGGGCTGGCACAAGCAGTACTCCGTCAGCTTCTACGACTTCACGCGAGGCGACGCGGTCTTCGCGCCGGATCCGGCGAGCGAGTCCCGCCCGCTGATGCCCTCGTCGGACATCTACGTGATGTTCCGCCAATGCGCGGAGGGCTCCATGTCACGGGCCTGCTGCACCAACATCCCCGCCGGCTCGATGCCCGGGGATGAGGACTGGCCCGAGAGCTGCGTGCCGCGGACGGGGACCGCCCTCGTGGCGGTGAGCGAGCAGAATACGATCGCCGACATCACCGGGGACGGGGATCTGCAGGATACCAACAACGTCATCGTCGCGGTGCCGGGCTCCGACCCCATCGACCCGGAGGAGGATCCGGCGTACTCGCCGCTTTGGCGCGTGAACGTGCTGAAGATCCACCCAGAGCACGACGCGGACCTGGTGCTCGTCGATACGACCGGCGACCAGGAGGACACGGTGATCCGCTCGGTGGCGGAGATCCGAGCCGCCGTGGACGCCGGCTGGACCGAGCCGCCGGAGCTCATGAGCGAGGGCATGGCGGTGAACGCCATCGCCGGCAACGATGGCAAGGTCTTCTTCAATTGCCCGGCCCAGGCCGCGCTCGAGGAGGATGAGCCTTGACTCTTCGCCCGTGGTGGCGAATCGGGCTCAGGGCGGGGCTGCTCATCGCTCTGTCCCTGCTCGCGGCCTGTGAGCCGGAGCCCGACGTCGAGCCCCTGGTGTGCACCATCGAGGAGCCCGGTATCGCCACCCTGGGCCTCGGGGATCAGTCCACCGGCTTCCTGGACGTGGAGGAGGGCTCGGCGGCGCAGATCACCCTCGGGCCCCAGGGCCTTCACATGATCGTGGTGAGCGTACGCCTCGAGGCCTTCGAGATGCCGCGCCTCACCAGCGTGCCCACCGGGCTGCAGATCGGTATCTGGCTCGACGAGGAGGTGGTGGGCGGCGTGGTGGAGCAGGTGGCCCCCTCCCTCGAGACCGCGGACTTCGTCGAATTCCTCGGCATCCGCTCGATCATCACGGTGGAGGATCTGCACACCCTCGATGGACAGATGAGCCGCATCGAGGTGGAGGTGATCGATGGCTGCGGGCGGGCCATCGTGGCCGAGCGCAGCCTCGAGCTGCACATCTGACGATCGCTCCTCGGACGCCCGGACCGACGACCCCCCGACGAGGCCGACCATGCACGACCGGATGCGGACGGAGACCACGCCGCGGCCCCTCTCGCTGGGCATCGGGCTGACGAACGCCTGCAACCTGTCCTGCTCGCACTGCTACCGGCCGAAGGATGGCATCCGGCACCTGGACCTCGACGATGTGCAGGCGGTCCTCGCCCCCCTGGAGGTCGCCTCGGTCAACCTGGGCACCGGCGAGAACATCCTGAACCCGGCGCTCCTCCCGGTGCTGGACGCCCTCGGCGGGAGGGATGTGGAGGCGAGCCTGACCTCCAACGGCCTGAGCCTGCTCGAGCTGGACGAGGAGCGCCTCGTTCGCCTCGCCGACGTCGAGGTGTCCATCGACTTCGCGGATGCCGCCGCGATGGATCGATTCCGCGGCGAGGGCGCCTGGAAGCGCGCCGTGGACGCCGCCCGGCGCTGCGTTGGGCTGGGTCTCGAGGTCACGGTGCTCGCGGTGATGATGCGCGACAACCACGATCGCCTGGCGCCTATCGCTCGGCTGGCCTCGGACCTGGGCGCCTCCTTCCGCGTGAACGTCTACCAGCCGGTGCATCGCGCGGAGCCGATGCCCACCTGGGAGGAGCTCTGGGAGGGCTTCCGCCGCCTCTTCGCCGAGACTGAGCTCATCACGTGCACCGAGCCGGTGGTGGTGGCGGCGCTGGCAGCGGGCGAGGGGGGCGGGCTGCCCCGACGCACCAACGGCTGCGGCCGTACGAGTGTGCGCCTGACGCCGGGTGCGGAGCTCCTGCCCTGCGTCTACTGGCCCCGACCCGCGGCGACCCTCGCCGAGCTCGCGGCCCTGGGCCAGGAGGGTCTCCTCGAGACCGTGGAGTTCCACGACTCGCGGCACGTCCCGGGGGCTTGCCGGGACTGCCCCCTGCTCGAGGCCTGCGGGGGGGGCTGTGCCTCCCGTCGCGCGCTGACGGTCGGCGTGGGGGAGCGGGATCCCTACTGTCCGATGCGAGACGGCGAGCCCGTGCCCCTCGCCGCCACCCCGGGGCCCGATCTGGAGCTCCTGCACGCCGCCAACGTCTGCACCACCATCGTCCGCGCGCCGTGAGGGCATCGGGCCGGAGCCCGCGGAGCGTCGCTACCCTCGGCACGACGAGCATGGTGATCACCCTCAGCCTCGTTGCCTCCTCGGCCTCGCCGGCCACCCCCGCCCCCGAGAGCGCGGAGATGGTCCGCGACCAGCTCGTCTTCTCCTCCCACGAGCCCGACCACGTCGTGGCCCTGCTGGTCCTCCAGCGCACCCGCGCCGGTGCCGGGGCGAGCCTCGAGCTCAAGGCCCTGTCCGCGAGCCCCGAGGGCTGGGCTCCTCCCACATGGGTGAAGACGCGCCTGCCCCGCTGGCCTGGTGAGGAGCTCGGGGCCACGCTCCGGGCCTGGTCCCGCGCCACGGCCAGCGGCGCCAGCCCCTTGGGCGCCCTCGAGCCCAGGGTCGAGGCCACCACCTCGGCGACCAGCCTCTCCCTTTCGGTGCGCGACCGGTCCGGCCGCCTCTCCCTCGAGGCCTCGCACCTCGTCGCCGCGGGCGGCGGCAGCGATCCCCACGGCCCGGTGACCTGGCGCACCGGCGAGGGCCTCCTCATCGTCAGCGGCAAGGAGCTCCGAGGCCTCGTCGTCGTCGAGCACCTCGGCGGCGGGGCCCGAGCCTGGCCCTCCTTCGGCGCGTTCGAGATGTGGATCGTCAGGCCCGCCGGCGGCGGGCTCCTCCTCGGCCGCCACGGCGGCGCGGCTGCTCCCGCGACGCCACCTGCTCCCTTCGGCGAGGCCCTCTGGCTCCCCCCCACCGGCCCACCCGAGCCCCGCGCCTTCCGCACCCAGACCCTCGCCACCCGTCCCGATGCCGCCTCCGGCTTCGCTCTCCCGATCCACTGGCGTCTCGAGGCCGCCACCTACCGCCGCGTGGGCGGAGAGCTCTCGAGGGGCCAGGCCCCCTCGGGCGGCCCGCAGCTCTACGATCTGTCCGCCGCAAGGGAGGTCGATGGGGAGGGCGTGGCCCTGGTGCTCCACCTCGAGGACGGTGGGGGCGAGCCCCACCTCCCGCCCTCCGCCCCCCGCGAGTGAGGGTCAATCTGCCCGCTGCCGCTCCTCCGCCTCGCGCGCCTTGAGGTCTCCGAGGCGGCGCCGGGTCGAGGCATCGGTCGCCTCCTCATGAGGACCGCGATCGAGATCGCCGCCACCATGGGTGATGAGGTGGGGTGTGTGGGCATCGTGGCGGACGCGAAACCCGAAGCCGCCGGCTCCGACGAGCGATATGGCTTCATGGCGTATTCGTTCACGGAGGGCCTGCTCGGAGACCGTCCTGAGCTCCAACCGATGTTCCTCTCGGATCGACGTCGCTGGGCGAATCCGGGAGATCGGCGTGATGGGTGGCGCACGGACCGAGCCCGCCCTCTCCCCCTGCTACACCCTGCCGATCGCGCGGCCGATGGCCTCCTCCACGGACCTCAGCTCGGCGTCGTACGGCGCCCGCCGAGGGGGCTCGTCACCAGGCAGCGTTTCGGCGCTTGCCGCTCTCCTCTCCCGAGACCTGTGCCCAGTAGAGGTGGCCTCGTCTCGGGAAGGCGCTCACCAGATCTCTCTGGCGGATCGGGCGCCGAGCTCGGCCCACTCGGGGTCTTCGCTCCGGTCCTCCTCGGTGAGCCCCTCGGAGTAGGCGCGAGTCTCTGCCTCCAGCGCGGCGCGCCTGGCCTCCTCGGTCCAGCGCCGCAAGGCCTCCTCGACGATGGAGCTCCGCGTCCGCGCTCCCGCGAGCTCGTCCACCTCGCGAACGAGATCGCGCTCGACCGTCACCGAGAGCTTAGCCTCGGCACCCACTCCGATCCTCCTAGACGACCACTATCCTACGATAGGTAGGATGATGTGTCGCCTTGACCCTGCGGCCACGAGGTCGGGGGAGGGCGATGGCCTATAGCAGCGCGCGGTCGACGTGCCTCCAGGACAGCACCCGGCCGTCCGATCGCTCGTAGGACTCGTCGCCGCCGTAGACGAGCACCTTGTCGAGGGGCAGCCGAGGGCGGGAGGGGTTGGGCCGGGCCTCGTAGAGCACAGCACCTCGTGGGAACTCGGCCAGGAAGCCCCTCGGATCGTCCAGGGCGAAGCGGCGGACATCCGGTCGCTCCAGGTTCGCATAGGGCAGATCCGAGAAGGCGCGCCGCGCCAGGGTCGTCTTCCCGGATTGGCGCGGTCCGGTGAGCTGGAGGCCCGACCAGCGCTGAGGTGCGTGTGGAGGCTTCGCTCGAGCATCTCATCCAGCGTGCTCGCCCTCCCGTCAGAATGCCAGTCTCTTTCTGATTGTGACGCATGTCAGGCTCGGTCAACCCCAGCATCGGGTCGAGATGCCGGCCTCTCAGTCTCCGCGAACCGCCACGAATCGATACTGATACCCATTGGCGGCCGTGGGCCCCTCGACGCCGGAGAACCCAGCATCCTGAAGGGCGGAGGCGATGATCGCGGGATCTAGGCGCTCGTGGGCGGGCGGGCCATGGTCGGCGGGGCCGGGGTTCCACTCGAGGGCGACGAGGCGGCCGGAAGGGCGGAGGTTGTGGAGGGCCTGGCGCAGGGCTCGGTGCAGGTCGTCGACCTCGTGGAGGACGAAGGCGCACCAGGCGAGGTCGAAGGGGCCGTGGGGGAGGGGCGGCGCGCCGGGGGCCCCGAGCTCGGCGAGGTGCGGGACGAGGCGGGGATCCGGGCAGCGCTCGACGAGCACGTCCAGCATCTGTTGCTGGGCGTCGACGGCCACCACGTGGCCATCGGGCCCCACGGCCTCGAGCAGGGCAGGCGTGAAGAAGCCGGGACCGGCTCCCAGATCGAGGATGTGGGTCACGCCTTCGAGGTCGAGGGCCCGGACGTAGTCCTCGGGCTCGGCGACCTCGCGGCGGTGACCGGCGACGAGGCGAGGCCACTCGGAGGCGGGGAAGCGGTGGCCGCTCATGGAACCGCCGGCGGGAGGCGGCGGCCCCTCATGGAATCGCCGGCGGGAAGGTGCGGCCCCTCATGGAGCCTCCGGCAGGGTCAGCTCGAGGATGTCCGAGTCATTGCAGAGGTTGTCGGAGACCACGAAGCTCCAGACGGAGACCCCCGGCTCGTGGCGATCGTCCAGGTAGACCTTGAGGGTATAGGTGCCGTCCGGGTAGTCGCCGTGGCCGTCCGGGGGGCCCGGAGGGTTGAGCGCGTAGCCGGCGCCGGTGGCGTGGTCGTGGGCCAGGATCATGCGCGATAGGTCCCCATCGGGATCGATGACCTCGGCGGTGATCTCGAGGAGGTCCGGCCCCACATAGGCCATCTGAACATCGAGGAGCTCCGGGTTGTCCGCCTTCGTATCGTCCCAGGGCATGCGGATCAGCGTCTGATCGGCGGGCTGGTCCGGCCAGGTGGGGCGACCGGAGAGATCCATCCACACCCCCCAGGAGACCATCATGCTGGTCAAGACGATCTGCCGCTTATCGTCCAGGCTCACCTCCATCGGCAGGTACTGGTACTCGTCGCGGAAGAGGTGGATGCCCCAGGTGCCGCCCTCGGGCAGCACGATGGTGAAGCGGCCCTCGTCGTCGATGAGCGCCCCCCGCTCGTAGGCGCCCGCGTGCACCAGCCCGCGCTCGAAGAGCACCAGCCCCGGGCCGAGGAATTGGTTGTCGATGCCCACGATCTGCCCGCTCACGGTGGTCTCGAGATCACCGGAGCCGACGCAGCCCCCACCGAAGGCGATCACCGCCGCCAGCGCGACCAGCGTCCCCACGTGGGCAGCGACCCGCCGGGCTGGGCCTGTTACAGACTCCACGACACCCCACACCCCTGGCAGCAAGCCGCGGGCTCGCCTTCGAGCAGGCCCCTCCTCAGCGTCCGATAGCGCTCTCCATTCCAGATGTCGGCCCACGTCGCCTCCCGGAGGTCCCCGAGCTCGAGGTCGTCATAGTGGCGGGTGAAGCTGGAGATGCAACAGGGCAGCACCCGCCCCTCGGCGGTGACCACGGCGCTGCGCCAGGGGCGGAAGCATCCGCGCTGCGGGTCGGGACCTTCCACCGGCCGCAGGCTCTCCAGGACCCGCTGCCGGCCGGAGGCCCGCAGCGCCACGCCCACCTCCGCCGCGACGCGCTCCGCCTCCTCGATCGCCGAGGCCAGGACGCCGCCGTCGGGCACCCGGCCGTGCGCCGAGCGCGCCTCGGTCGCGGCCCCACGACCCGTGAGCACGAGGCGCTGGACGTAGACCTCGTCCGCCCCCAGCCGCGCCGCGTGCCAGATCAGCTCCGGGAGCTCCGGCAGGGTCTGCAGCGTCGCGATCATCCACAGCCCGACGCGGGGCCGCGCCGCTCCTCCCCGCTCCCGGACCAGGGCCGCGACGTTGCCGCTGACCCGCTCGAAGACGTCCGCGCCCGCCATCGCCCGGACCGTCGCCGCCGTGGCCCCGTCCATCGAGATCCTCAGCTCGTGGAGGCCCGAGGCCAGGAGCGCCGCCCGCCGGGCCTCGTCCAGCAGCACCCCATTGCTGTTCATCACGGTCCACGCCCCGCGGGCCGCCACCTCCGCGATCATCGTGAATACGTGGGGCGCAAGGAGGGGCTCGCCGTTGAGCTGAAAGGCCACCCGCTCGAGCGCCGGCAGCCCGCCGACGATCCGCCGGAAGGCCTCGAGCTCCAGATCCCGATCCGGCGCCAGGGTGGTGTGGCTCCGGAGGCACGCCGAGCAGCGCAGGTTGCAGCGGCTGGTCACCTCGATCTGCAGCTCCCGAGGGAGCGCCGGCGCCAGCTCGCTCCGCTCCAGCTTGTCCACCGCGGCACGGGTTCGCGGCGCGGCCTCCGGCGGAGCGTCGACGAGCGCCAAGAGATCCTGGGCCTCGTCGATGTCGGTCATGGTGGCGACGCTCTCGACCGCGAGCCCCAGCCGGCCCGCGAGGGCGACCGTCGCACGCTCCACCGCGCCGGTGGACATGGGGATCGGGGTGAAGACGTCGTGGGCCTCGCGCTGCCCCACGAGGTAATAGCCCCCATCCGGGCCGGGGCCGAGCACGAGATCGACGCGCCCGAGGGCGTCGAGCGCCTCCTGGACCCGCTCGGCCTCGAGATGAGGCACGTCGGCGCTGACGATCACGACCCCCTCGTGGGCCCCGGTGAGCGCTCGGAAGCTGGCGAGCAGCTCGTGCGCCAGGTCCGGCTGGTCGGGCACGAGGGAGAGCGCGCGGCCATCGGAGAGCGCCGCCAGCTCCGCGGCTTCGCCCGGGCCCTCGGGGCGATCGTGGATCAGGTAGAGCTGCCACGCCTCCGGCCTGTCGAGCGCGGCCAAGACGTCCTCGAGCATCGCCCGATGGAGCGCGAGGGCCGCCTCCTCCCCGAGGCTCCGCGCCAGCCGGGTCTTCGAGTGGCCCGGGCGCGGGATCTTGGTGATCACCGCGACCGCCGGGGCGGCCCCCTCGCGCTCTCTGCCTCCACGGCTCATGGCGATCGCTCCAGCACGACTCTCAGGATGGCACGACCGGCGCGCCAGGCGCCGCCGAGATCCCCCGAGACCTTGGACCGGCCCGAGCGGCGGCGGCGGTAGCGGACCGGGACCTCCTCTATCCGCAGGCCCTGCTCGAGGGCGCGGACCACCATCTGTGCCGGCCAGCCGTGGGCGGGCTCGTCGAGGGCGAGGGCCTCGAGCGCGTCGGTGCGGATCGCTCGCATGGGGCCGAGGTCGGTGAGGCGTGTCCCCCAGCGCCACGCGATGATCCGGGTGGCCAGCTCGTTGCCCGCCCGCTGGAGGAGGCCGAGGGAGCCCGGCTCGTGGGCCCCCCGGGTGCGCGACCCGATCACCAGGTCGGCCGAGTGGCCGAGCACGGGGGCGAGCACGCTCTGTACGTCCGCCGGATCATCGCAGCCGCTCCCGTCGACGAAGACCACCACATCGGCGCCGAGCTCGGCGGCCCGCGCGGCGCCCGCCGCGCAGGCGCGCCCATACCCCGGCCTTCGCTCGACGACGACGTCCGCCCCGGAGTCCCTCGCCGCCCGGGCCGTGCC
>CAZEHU010000101.1:5579-8220 GCA_964511605.1 uncultured Myxococcales bacterium | reverse complement strand
GTCGGGGTCCAGCCGGGGGCCCAGGTGTCGGGGCTCCACGTCCAGGCCTCGGCGAGGAGCTCGGTGCGGTCGGCCTCCAGGGGATCGGCCCAGGCGGCGTCGCATGCCCCTGCGGGGCCGCCTCCACCAGGACGCGCTCGTTGTGGCGCGGGACGAGGCCCTCGCCGGCCAGCGTGCCGGGGTGGCGGCACTGCCCGGAGACCACCTCGACGAGGGGGGCGGTCCCCGCTGCGCAGGCTGGATCCGCGCAGGGGCTGCAGGCGACCTCCCCGAAGATTGGCGAGGACAGGCGGATGCCGTTGCCGCCGCCGTAGGTGCTCACCTGTCGGAGGGCGACGCCCCGAGCGTGGCGCACAAAGATCGCTGCGTTGCTCCGCCCGGCGATCGAGTGCACGTGGAGATCCTCGAGCGCGACGTGGGTCGCCTGGGTGCAAGCGGCTTCGCTGGGGTCGGGGGCACTCAGCTCGTCGTGGGTGCGGAAGGCGTCCTCCGCACCGAAGACAGCGTCGAGGGCGAGGCCACCGAGGTGCTCTCTTTCCCCGACGGCTCGAGCTGCTCGTCGACCGGCCGCTTCACCATCCCGCTGGGGGCCGGCACCACCTGGTGGTAGCCCGCGGAGAGCGCTCCAGAAGCCGGTGGAGTGTCCGCGGATAGGCCGCGGAGGCGAGGAAGTGTGCGGTTGACCCCCTCGGGGGCCCCTGCGAGAGTCCGCGCCGATGTCCTCGCCGGCCCCCGACTCCCCGAGCGCCAGCCTCGATCTGTCCCTCCTCGTGCCGGTCTACAACGAGGTGGGGTCGCTGCCGCAGCTCTACGAGGAGATGGTCTCCACCTGCGAGGCCGCCGCCCGGAGCTTCGAGATCGTCTTCGTCGACGATGGCTCGGACGATGGCTCCGCGGCGGTGCTGGATCGCTTCGCCGACGAGGACCCGAGGGTCAGCGTCATCCGCTTCCGCAAGAACTTCGGCAAGTCACCGGCCCTCGCGGCCGGCTTCGAGCGGGTGCGGGGGGACGTGGTCATCACCCTGGACGCAGATCTCCAGGACGATCCCAGGATGATCCCCGCTTTCCTCGAGCGCATCGCCGGGGGCGCGGACCTCGTGAGCGGCTGGAAGCAGAGGCGCCACGACCCCCTCGGCAAGACCCTGCCCTCCAAGGTCTTCAACGGCATCGTGCGGAAGCTCTCCGGGGTGCAGCTCCGGGACTTCAACTGCGGCTTCAAGGGCTACCGCATCGAGTGTGTGCGGGCCCTTCGTATGTACGGCGGCTTCCACCGCTTCGTGCCGGTCTTCGCGGCCGACCGCGGCTTCAAGGTGGAGGAGCTGGTGGTCGAGCACCGACCGCGGACGCACGGCGTCTCGAAGTTCGGCGCCGGGCGCTTCATCGACGGGCTCCTGAGCCTGCCGACGGTGCTCCTCCTGACCCGCTACCGCCACCGGCCGCTCCACTTCTTCGGGCTCCCAGGCGCCATCCTCACCTTCCTGGGCCTCGGGATCTGCACCTACCTGACCGTGCTCTGGTTCCTCGGCGAGGCCCTCAGCAACCGTCCGCTCCTCATCTTGGGCGTGCTCCTTGCCCTCACCGGCATCCAGGTGCTCAGCCTCGGCCTGATGGGGGAGATGTTCGTCAACAGCACGGTCCGGAGCCGCGAGGTCTACTCGATCCTCGAGGTCCGCTCCTCGGCGGGGCCGGGCCCTGTGTCGGACGCGCGATCCGCTGTGGAGGCCTCCCCGGCCGTCGATGCCTTGGCCGCCGAGGCCCTGGCCGACGAGCCAGGCGCGACCTGAGCCCGCTGCCCACCTTGCGACGCTGGACCAACGAGGAGATCAAGCGCTACCTGGGGCCCCAGGAGGGCTGCTACCTCACCCACTCCGCGGAGGACGAGGTCCGCATCGGGGCGGCCTCGGGGGGCACCACCACCCAGGTGCTGATCGGCCTCCTCGAGTCCGGGCGTATCGACGGGGCGCTGGTCTGGAGGCTCGTCTACGGGGAGGAGGAGCCACGCACCGAGCCCCTCATCGCCACCACGCGCGAGGAGCTCCTCGCTTGCCGGCGAAGCCTGTACTGCGCGGTGCGCTACCCCGCCGACGCGTTGCCGGCCATCGAGGCTTTCGAGGGCCACCTGGCCGTGGTCACTGTGCCCTGCGACGCCTCGTACCTCCGGCGGAAGATGGCCCGCGACCCGGCCCTCGCCGAGAAGATCCGCTACGTCCTGACCCTCTTCTGCGGCCACAACTCCGAGCCGGCGCTGACGAAGCTCCTCGTCGAGCGCCACGGCGTCCGGTGGCGGGACGTCGAGGAGCTCCGCTACCGCACCGGCGACTGGCGCGGGACCCTGACCTGGCGCATGAAGGACGGGCGCGGGTTCTCGATGCCCACGTCGACGTTCACGCACTACCAGAACCTGCACTTCTTCTCGGAGCGCAAGTGCCTGTCCTGCGTGGATCACTACGGCTTCGACGGGGACCTCTGCACGGGCGACGCCTGGTCCCTCGACATGAAAGCGAGGAATATCAAGCCGACCCTGGCGGTGGTGCGGAGCGAGCGAGGGCGCGTGGCGCTGGAAGCCGCCCGCGAGCACCTGGTCGTCGAGGAGGTGGAGCCGAAGACGGTGGTCAACGGCAACAGCCGGGGCATGACCTAT
>CAZEHU010000101.1:0-5569 GCA_964511605.1 uncultured Myxococcales bacterium | reverse complement strand
ACTACAACATCACCGCCCGCAGCCAGGTCGGGCGCCGGTTGGGCGTACCCATCAAAGATACGCTCAAGCTGCCCACCACCCCCCTGGACCGCGCCATCGCGTTCTTCGGTGTCCTGAACTTCGCGTGGAGCCGACATCCGACGCGCAAGGCGTGGATCGGGAAGCTGCCGACCCTGGGCGTGCGGACCTATATCTACTTCTTCAAGGGGCTACAGCAGCTCAATCTCTTCTTCTATCGGCCCTTCCCGCCCACCGACAAGGTGAGCCTCATCGGGGCGACCCTCTGGGGCAATCGCGGCGCCGAGGCGATGGCCGTCACGACCATCGGCCGCCTCCGCGAGGCGATGCCCGACGACAGGTTCGTCCTGCACTCCTACTTCCCGCGACACGACCGCCAGATCTGCAACGACCTCGACGTGGAGGTGGTCGACGCCCGCCCCCGCGCCCTTGTGCTCTCTTACCTCCCCTTCGCGATCCTCGACCGTGGGCTCGGCCTCCTGGGCCTCGGCTGGCCCAGAGCATGGATGCCGCGCGGTCCCCGCGAGCTGGCAGCGTCGATGGCCCTCATCGACGTCTCGGGCATCGCCTTCAGCGACGGACGCGAGAAGTTCCTGCCTTTCAACGTGCTCAACGCCTGGCCCTCGATGCTCCTCCGCACCCCGGTCGTGCGCCTCTCCCAGGGCCTCGGGAACTACGAAGGGAGGCTCAACCGCGTCGTGGCACGCTGGATGCTCGGCAAGAGCGCCAAGGTCTTCGCCCGCGGTGGACATAGCCTGGAGCGCACGCGGGCGCTCGGCCTCGGCGACAAGGTCCAGCTCGCAGCGGACATCGCTTTCTCCTTCGAGGCGGACGACGCCCTCACCGACGAGGGGGAGGCGATGGCCCGGGAGATCCGGGCTCGCCTCGACGCGCGCCGAGCCGCTGGCCAGGACGCCATCGCCCTGTCCCTGAGCGCCGTGGTCCACAACAAGTGCATGAAGGGTGGGATCGACTACCCCGCGGAGATGGCCAAGGTGGCCGAGGCCCTGGCCCGCCGCGGCCTCCTCGTGCTGCTCTTCCCCAACGCCACGCGAGCCGGCGTCGAGGACCTGCACAACAACGATCTACCTGTGCTGCGCTCGGTCCTCGCCAGGGTGAACCCGAGCCTGCACGACCGGATCGTGTCGGTGGACGACGACCTGAACACCCGCACGCTCCGCCAGGTGCTCGGAGGCTGCCGGTGGCTCGTCGCCAGCCGCTTCCACGCGATGGTCGCCGGCCTCTGCCTGGGCCTGCCCACCCTGGTCGTGGGCTGGGGCCACAAGTACCGCGAGGTGCTCGAGCAGCTCCAGATGGAGGAGATGGCCTACGACTACAGCGAGCTGGACGCAGAGACCCTGCTCGCCCGGATCGACGGTCTCCTCGAGCAGGCCGACTCCCTCGAGGCGCGCATCGAGGAGCACCTGCCGGCGGTGGTGGCCTCCTCCCGCAGCCAGTTCGAGTGGCTCGCCGAGTTCTTGCGCCCGGAGCTGTCCGCCTACCAGGATGACGACGAGGCGTCCCGAGGCGATCCCTCTTGAAGCGCCTCCTCTTCTGGTTGCTCGCCGCGGCGCTGCTCGCCTGGGTGGCCAGCGGCATCGTGAGGGAGGCCGGGAGCATCGCCTGGGCCCACATCCGACCCGGGCCCCTCCTCGTCGCCGGCGCGGCCCTGCTGGTCGCGTACCTGGCCCGCGCTGCGCTCTGGGTCTGGCTGCTCCGCCGGGCCGCCGGCCCGGCCCCCCTCATCGGCGGTATGGCGGTCTACCTGGCCTCCCAGCTCGGTCGCTATGTCCCCGGCAAGGTCTGGACCCTCGCGGGCGCGGGCTACCTGGGCGCGCGCCTCGGGCCGAGCGCGCCGGCGTGTGTGCTCGTCGCGACCGCGGTGATGCTGGTCCACATGATGGTGGGCGCTACCATCGGGCTCGAAGCTCTCGGGCGCATCGAGGGTCTGGGCGAGGTGGGCTGGATGGGCCTCGCGGTAGCGCTGGCGGGGGTGGTCGCGCTAGCCCTCCTGGCCTCTCCGCTCCTTCCACGGCTGCTCCGCGCTGTAGCGAGAGCGATGGGGCGCGAGCTCGGCGATGCAGCGATGCCCCGTCCCGTAGACCTGGTGGTGGCGGGCCTCGTCAGCGCGGGCGTGTGGCTCCTCTTCGGGCTGGCGCTCTCCCTCACCGCGGATGGGGTGCTGGTCGGCGCGACGCCCCTCGAGTGGCGCGACGCCACCTCGGTGATGGCAGCGAGCGCCTTCGCTGGCTTCGTCGTCCTGGTGGCGCCCTCAGGCCTCGGGGTGCGGGAGGCTGTCATGGTCGCGGCGCTGCTGCCGACGCACTCCGTGGGCCTCGCCGGGCTCCTCGCCCTCAGCTCCCGCCTGCTGATGAGCGCGGTGGAGCTGGGGCTCTCCGCGGCCTCGCTGCCCCTGCTTCCCCCTTCGGACGAAGGGTCATGAGTGCGAAGAGCGAGGGCATGTTCCGGCGGGAGTAGCCCCTCCGGCGCAGGGCGTTGAGGTCCCGCGGCCGGTCCTTGAACGTGAGCACATAGGTCGGCGGGTCCTCGACGAGCGCCCGATCGTACTCCTTGCGCCACCCGGGCAGCCCCGTGTCCACCACGTACTCCACGATATGTCTCGAGGTGCAACGCAGGCCCGAGACCTGGTAGACGGGCGTCGCGAAGCCACGGACGCAGAGGGTGTCGCCGGGCTGCGCCTCGTCGCGGATCGCCAGCCCGATGGCCTCCATCACCCGGTAGTCGTCCAGACGAGCCAGGCCGCGGAAGGGCTTCAGGTACTCCTCGCGGGTCTTCTCGCCGCCGAGGTGGTCCACCAGGTTGGCCACGTGGTCGCGGTAGCCGAAGTCGGCCTTGCGCTTCGAGGGCCACGCGGGGTTCAGCAGGAAGACGCCCGCCATCGATGCGATCGCTACCCCAAGGCGGACCCGCGGGCGCCCTGGCCAGAGCTGGGTGAGCGCCCACACCACCAGCAGCGCCAGGAAGGGCACGGCGATGGCGAAGTGGTAGGCGAAGTAGCGCGCCTGGCCGGCCACCCCCGCGAAGGTCCCGAGGGTGAGGGCGAGCCAGAGGGCGCCACGGCCCAGCTCCCTCTTGTCCCGCCGCCACGCGGCCAGACCGAGGCCGAGGAGGGCCGCGGCGCCCGCCAGGGTCACCGCCGTGCCGCCCCAAGCGAAGCGCAGCCAGCGAGGGACGCCGACGTGGGGTGGGGCGTCGGAGTGATACTGGAGCGCCCGCTCCAGCAGGATCTCCCACATAGGATCGAGGGCGTCGCCGATCCAGAAGGGCAGCACGCAGATCCCGAAGACGATGGAGGCGCCGCCGAGGTAGAGGGCCGCGGCCTCGAGCACGCCCAGCACGCCCCGCCAGCCCCCGCGATCGATGAGGACACGCAGACCGCACCAGGCAGCGATCGGCAGCGCGGCCAGGGCCGCCGGGTACTTCACCATGAACGCGGCGCCGCAGAGGAGGCCGGTGAGGAAGGGGCGGCGGCGCTCCCGGTGGTCGTGGACCGCCACCGCGGTGGCGCCGAGGAGGAGGGCGGCCTCCCAGAGCTCCGGGTGGGCCGTATCCCAGTAGTCGAAGTAGCTGTAGTAGAGGACCGAGAGCAGGAGGGCCGCGGCGCCGACCGCCCCGTCCCGCGAGCCCAGCTCAGCATGAGCGCCGGCCGCCCGGACGGAGGGGCTCGGAGGCCGCACAAGCCGCGCCAGCAGCCAGCCGCAGCCGAGCACCGTGAGGAGCTCGAGGATGCGGATCGAGGCCTGGTGGTCGCCGAAGAGGGCGATCGAGAGGGCGTGCAGCGAGAAGATGCCGATGGGCTTGGTGCTGATGGCCGTCTCGAAGGGGAGGTGACCGTCGAGCAGCCCCTTGCCCAGGTACCAGTGCAGGGACTGGTCGTTGCCGTGGGGGTAGAAGCAGGTGGGCAGGGCGTAGAGGGTAGCGAGGAGGAGCCCCAGCGCGTTCCAGGGTCGTCGCCACCAGGGCACACCGACCCTGCCGGGCCCGGAGTGGGTCGGCGGCGGCGCGGCGGGGGGCGCAGGCGGCGGGGAGGAGGACTCGGTCACGGCCGGGCCTATAGCAGTCGGCCCGGCCTTGGGGTAGACGCGCTCCATGACCCCCGAGCCCTCCAGGACACGCTTGCCGGCTCCGGTGGCCTGGGCTGTGCTCGGCGCAGCGGCGGCGCTGTCGGTCGCAGGGCTGGTGCTCGAGCGGGCCCAAGAGGCGGCGGTGAGTCCCAGCGCGGCGGTGGACACAGCGGTCCAGCGGGTACGCGACGGCTTCCAGGCCGGTGACGGGGTGGTGGTCGTGCCCCCTTGGGAGGAGAGGGCGTGGCTGGGGCTGCAGGGCATCGGCCCGGGGACCGAGCGAGCGCCGTGGCCCGCGCTGCTCCGGCATCAGAGGCCGGATCCGGTGGACCTCCTGCGCTTCGAGCGGATCTGGGTCCTCGGGGTGAACGGCCGAGCCGCGGAGCTCGCGGGCGTGCTCCCCGAAGACATCGAGGGGGTCAGCGAGGAGGCCGTCGGACAAGGCGCCACCGTCGCCACCTACGATCTCGCCCCGATGAGGGTCCTCGCGCGGCTCTCGGAGGATCTGCGCGGCGCCACGTTCACACGCGGTGAGAAGAAGACCAGGGGGCGCCTCGACACCCGCGACGTCTTCCACGCCGATCGCACTTGGGTCGTCGCTGATCCGGGCCCGCCGGAGACACCGCTGCGAATCCACTGGCCCGAGCGACCCGCGGGCCAGCTCATCGTGCGCGTCGGTCCCGGTCACATGGCGGTCCGCCGAGCGGGGGGCTCGGTCAGCGAGGTGGAGGTGAGGATCGGTGGGGAGCGCTCAGCGCTGCTCTCCGTGGAGCCTCACACGTACGCGCTGTACCGCCACGTCGCGCCCATCGAGGAGGGGCAGGACGTGACCCTGATCCTCAGCGCCTCCGACCCTCGACATCGCTCGAACCTCTTGGAGGTCGAGGTGGTCGACCGGCTGCCGGCCTCGGTGCTCGCTGGTATACCCTGAGCATGGGGACTCCGGCCGCGGTGATCACCTCCGTGGGGCCCGGTACTCGCAGCTCATGGCGGGTGGTGATGTCCACCGGGCTGAAGGCCTTCTGGGGCTCGATGAGGGCGATGTCGGCTCCACGGGCTCGGCGCGCGTTCTGGATGTCGCCGCGCAGGCGGCCCTGCCGGCGGTACATCTCGAAAGCATCGCCCGTCGTATTCTGGAAGTAGACCTTGGCGCCCTTCGGAGCGTGGGTGTTGACCCAATCGAGGGCCTGGGCCGAGGTGTGGCCCCAGTACAGGCGCATCATCTGGCGGTCCGCGGCGCCCGGATAGCCGCCCGCGGACAGGGGTGCGTAGTAGCCCGTCCCGAAGGGCGTGGATCGCACGCTGGCAGAGAGCGGGTGCGCCAGGGTGAGGCCTACGAGGGCGGCCGCGAGGGACGTCCGGAGCGGCGTGGTCGCGACGATCTGGTAGGCGTCGGTGAAGAGCCGTCCTGCCAGGAGGAAGAGGAGGGGCATGCCGGTCATCCAGTGCTTCACGCCGCCGAAGAT
>CAZEHU010000100.1:0-8278 GCA_964511605.1 uncultured Myxococcales bacterium | reverse complement strand
TGGGGAGCGGCCAGCGAGGGGGGCGGCGGGGGCGGCGGGACACCGGGGGAGGCTCCCAACGCGGGGGTAGGGGCAACAGACGATGATCCCTTCGGGGGGAGCGGTGGAGGCGAGGTGTTCGGAAGCAGCGACGATCCCTTCGGCGGAGGTGACGACCCCTTTGCCGCGAGCGCCCCCAGCGGGGGCGACGATCCCTTTGGTGGGGCCGGCAGCGACGATCCCTTCGCCGACGTCGGCCCGGCTCCCACGGGCCCGGACAGCGATGACCCCTTCGCCGACATCTCTGCTCAGAGCGGGGCGATGCCGGCCGATCCCTTCGCGGGTGATCCCTTCGGTGACTCCACGGTGATGACCGACGCGCCGAGCGAGATCTTCGGCGCGGACGATCCCTTCGGCTCCGCGGACTTCACCGGCGAGGCGGGCGGTGGGCCGGATCCGACGGCCTCCGTCCTGGGGGGGCCGGATCAGACCGGCGGCCTCGAGGAGCTCGACTTCTCCG
Organism: uncultured Myxococcales bacterium; assembly: GCA_964511605.1. Lineage (GTDB taxonomy): Bacteria > Myxococcota_A > UBA9042 > PHBI01 > JACKFB01 > CAZEHU01. The sequence goes on along the minus strand of CAZEHU010000100.1, from coordinate 7,779 downwards.
CCCTCAGCGGGGACGGCGGAGGCGATCCCTTCAGCGGCACCGGCACCGGCACCGACGCGGTCTTCACCGACAGCTTCGTCGGGGAGATGCCCGGCGCGGATGCCTCGGACGGAGGCGGCGGGGGCCTGTTCGATGTGGACAGGGACGACGTGGGGGGGGGCCCGTCGGCCATGGGCTCGGCCCCTGCCGCGAGCCCGCGCTCGGACGCGGCGCAGGCCGCCGCGAGGCGACGCCGCAGGAAGGCCCAGAAGGGCCGGCGCGGCAAGAAGGCCAAGGGCTCCGCCAACAAGAACCAGGTGATGATGATCGCTGGGGTCGTGGTGCTCGGGGTCGGCCTCGGCCAGACCGATATGGGCTACTTCGGCATGAACCTCCTGTTCGGCGACGACGGGGCCAAGCAGCCGAAGCCGACGCTCGGCCAGAAGAAGCTGGGCGAGGACGGGGCCAACGGGGGCAAGGCCACAGAGGCTACCAAGGCCCCCTCCCTGAAGGGCGACGCTCCGAGCGACTATACCAAGCGCATCGGGGAGCTGAAGAAGAAGCTCGAGCTGGCCAAGGGCAGGGCCAGCCCGGAGGTGCGAGGGGAGCTCGTGCAGCTACTCATGCGACTCCAGGAGCGCTACCCGGACGTCTACAAGTCGAATCCAGAGTACGCCAAGCTGCGCAAAGAGCACCTGACTCCCCAGGACCTCGAGACCAACAAGAAGCTCCTTGTGCAGAAGCTCCTCGCCGAGGGCAAGGACGAGGACGCCGCCGAGGCGCTCGAGGCCTACCAGGCGCAGCTCGTCTCCGATCCGGACGACCTCTACCTGATGGCGCGCGTGGCCCTGTCCAAGGAAAACCGGGAGCGGGCGAAGGCCTTCTACGAGCGCTGCGTGGCACAGGCCCCGGAGTACTCGACCTGTCGCTTCGACCTCTCCCAGATGCTCCTCGAGGACGAGGACATGCCCGGGGCGCGACAGCACCTCGAGCAGCTCCTCGAGACCAACCCCACACACTCCGGCGCCCACCTGTCGATGGCCCAGATCAGCCTCTACGAGAAGAACTACGAGGCGGCGAAGGGCTTCATCAACGAGTCGACCAAGCTGGCCAAAGACACCAGGAATGGCACGCAGCAATTTCAGGCCTACCAGCTCAAGGCCAGCCTCGCGGAGGCGGAGGGCAAGCTCGAGGACAAGCGCATCGCCCTCGAGCGCGCGCTCGAGCTCAAGCCGAAGGATGAGCCGACGGCCCTCGACCTCGGCCAGCTCCTCGTCAGGCAGGAGAGGAACATCGAGGCGCTGCGAGTCCTCAAGGCCTGCCAGCAGAACGGCTGCAAGTCCGCGCCTTTCTTCTCGGCCCTCGTCGAGACCTACAAGCTCAACGGCCAGACCGACGATGCCCAGAGCCAGCTCAACGAGGCCCTGCGCAACCACCCGAACGACACCGCCCTCCTCATGCTGCACGCGGAGAACGAGCGCGGCCAGGAGCACTACAAGACCGCCAAGGCGATCTACGCGACCATCATCGAGAACGAGCCCAGCACCATGGCAGCCTACCTGAAGCTGAGCGCGCTCCAGCTTCGGGAGGGCAAGCAGTCCGAGGCCCTCGAGACCTTGAGGACGGGCGTCGACCGGGTCGACGAGAAGCTGCCGATCCTCGAGAAGCTCGCCGAGCTGCAGATGAAGGTGGGGGCGACCCTCAAGGCCAAAGAGACCATGGGGGAGATCCTGAAGCTCGATCCCAACAATACCGACGTGAAGCTGCGCTTCGCCAAGGTGCTCCAGGGCCTGGGCTTCGCCGAGGAGGCGGTGCGCTACTACCACGACCTCAGGACCCTCGGGGCCCTGCAGGGCGAGGAGCTGCTCGACTACGCCGAGGCACTCCACGAGCTACGGCGCCTCGACGAAGCCATGGGCCAGGTGGAGGCCGTCCTCGCGACCGATCCGCTCAACCTGCGCGCCAACGTGCTCTCGGGTGCGATCCACAGCGCCAAGGACGACTTCAAGCGCGCCGACGAGGACCTACGCCGAGCGCTGAAGGTCGACCCGGAGAGCTCGTCCGCCTTCTACTACCTGGGCCGAAACGAGATGGCCCAGGAGCGCATGGCCCCGGCTGTCGAGTACCTGTCCAAAGCCGGCGACCTCGATCCAGACAACCTCGACATCCGCTACCACCTCGCGCTCGCCTTCTCCGAGGTGGGTGGGGTCGACAACCTGCGGGCGGCGAAGGTCCAGTACACCTTCATCATCGAGGAGTATACGAAGTACACCTCCAACCTCGAGAAGAAGAAGATCGACCCCGAGGTCTACCTGCGGAGGGGCCGCCTCTTCTTCGACAACGGGGAGTTCCAGCCGGCGCTCAAGGACTTCAAGCAGGCGATGCTCCTCGATCCGGTGCGCCAGGACCTCGTCATCGAGTTTGCGCGCACCCTGCACACGATGAACAAGCGCCGTGAAGCGACGATCTACCTCGAGGAGGTCCTGACCCGGGATCCGAAGAACCCCGCGGCCCACTTCCACCTCGGCGAGATCGCGCTCAAGTCCAGCGACAAGCGGCGGGCTGAGGATCACCTCAAGCAGGCGATCGCCGCGGGCGGCGCCAACTTCCCCGTCGCCCACCGCCACCTTGGCTTCCTCTACAAAGAGAAGGGCCTCGTCGCGTTGGCATGCAACGCCTTCAAGGAGTACCTGCGGGTCGCGCCCAAGAGCGCCTACGATCGTGACGAGGTCCAGTCGCTGGTGAGCCGCCTCTGCCGGCGGTAGGAGGCTGTCTCACATCGGCCCGAGCGCTCAGGCGCCCGCGGCGCCGTCCGCCCCACGCCACCGGCGCCCACCTCACTTCGTTCGGCTGCCCTGTCGCCGCAGGCGCTCCATGTGCTCGACGAGGATGTCGGGGTCGGCTTGTCCGTCGAAGTCGTGCACGATGTTGCCGGCGGCGTCGACGATAGCCGTGGTCGGCAAGCGGTTCGCTCGGTAGCGCTGGGCGACGCGGCTGCCCGGATCATAGAGCAGCGGCAGGGAGAGCCCCCGCTTGTCCAGGAAGGGCACCGTCAGGGAGGGCGGCTCGTCGGAGATGGTGAGCACGCGGTAGCGGTCGCCCGCGCGGCGGTGGAGCCGGTCGAGGTCCGCGAGCTCCCGCACGCAGGGACCGCACCACGTCGCCCAGAAGTTCACGATGAGGGGCCGGCCCCCGAGGGCCTCGAGGGTGACCCGCTCGCCGGTGCGCGCATCGGCGAGGCTGAAAGCGGGGGCTGGCTGGCCCACGGGGAGGTCGCCCCCTCCGCCCCGCTGAGCCTCCCGCTGGAGCCACTGCACCCCGAGCATGACGACGCCGGCGATGGCCAGGCTGATCGCCAGCTCGCGGGCCCAGCCTGCGGCGCGCTCCTTGAACGGCCTCGAGGTACCCTGCGGCTCGGAGGGGGAGGTCCCGTCGTCGGGGCCATCACGGGGGCCGTGGGAGGTATGGGGGGCGGGGTCGGTCACCTTGTCAAGGCTAGGGCAGGTGGGCAGGATGAGCCATGCTCGAAGGTTGGAGGGGTATGGGACTGCATCGCCGAACGGGGACCCTGGCCCTCGCGCTGCTCCTCGTCGTGGCCGGAGCCGCTTGGGGCCTCGCTCCTTATGCCGCGGCGGCGCCCTCGGGCACCGAGGCGGTCGCTACGGTCGCCGAGGCGAGCGGCCAGGCCACCGAGGCCCCGGCCGCTGAGCCGGCCGAGCCCGTGGAGCCCACCGCCTCCCAGAAGCTGGTGGACCGCTTCCTCAAGGCGGGCGCGCTCAAGGGGACCCAGGTGGGGGTCAGCGTCGTCGAGGTGCCCTCCGGGCGCTCGGTCGCCGAGCATCGCGCGGCTGACAAGGCCTTCCTCGCGAGCGGCACCAAGCTCCTGACGACAGCGGCGGCGCTCCTGCTGCTCGCGCCGGACACCTCCTGGACGACGAGCCTGCGGGCCCAGGCCGCCAAAGGTGTGGTGGAGGGGCCAGTGATCCTGGTGGGCGACGGGGATCCCAAGCTGATGCCCGGGCACCTCGACGTGCTGGCGAACGACGCGGTCGGCAAGGGGGTCTCGGAGATCCGGGGCGGCATCCTCGTCGACGCTCGAGCCTTCGACGGCGCCATCCTGCCGCCGGGCTACGACATCAAGGAGACCGACGACGCCTACCGCGCCGCCATCGGCACGGCAGGGGTGCACTGGGGAGCGGTCGAGGTGAAGGTCCGCCCCGGGGGCGCCCCCGGCGATCCGGTGCGGGTCTCCTGGTACCCACGCGGCGACTACGTGGTCGTGGACAACAAGGCCGTGACGGGCAAGGGCAAGCGCGGTGGCTTGCACATCAGCACCAGCGCCGAGCCTGACGGGCGTACACGTGTACGGCTCGAGGGCTCGCTGGGGCAGCGCTCTACAGCCGTGACCGTGCGCAAGCGTGTGGCGGATCCAGACGTCGCGGCAGGCTGGGTGCTGCACCGGGCCTTCACGCGGCGCGGCCTGAGGGTCGAGGGCGGCGTGCGGGTCCAGCGCTCCGGCGCCGTGCCGGACGCCCCGGAGGTGGCGACCCACCCGAGCGCCTCCCTGCACGAGACCATCGCGGACGTGAACACCTGGTCGAACAACTACATGGCCGAGACCTTGCTCAAGCAGCTCGGCCGCCCGCTCGCTCGTAGCGGGGGCGGGGCGGGTCGAGGCGGCACCTGGGCGGCCGCGACCCGCTCGGCCATGGGCGCGCTCAGCTCGAAGCTGGGGCTCGAGGCCGCGGACCTCGAGCTGGTCAACGGCTCGGGCCTCTACATGGCCTCGAAGGCCACCCCTCGAGCGATGACCGCGCTGCTGGCGGGCATGGCGGGCAAGACCTCCCTGGCCGAGCCCTTCGAGCGCAGCCTGGCGGTGGCGGGCGAGAGCGGTACCCTGAAGGGTCGCCTCAAGGGCAAGGCCACCAAGGGCAAGGTACGGGCCAAGACCGGCACCCTGGACGAGGTGGTCAGCCTGGCGGGCTACGTGAGCACGAAGGCCGGCCGGCGCCTGGCTTTCTCGGTCCAGGTCAACGGGACGGCGCCCAAGAAGACGAAGGCGGTCCGCGGCCAGATCGACGGCCTCGTCACCAAGCTCGCCAGCCTCGAGGAGTAGGCGGGGCCTCGTCGCGTGGGGGTCGCTGCACTGCTCCTGGCCACCTGGTCCTCGCTGGGGGCGCCAGAGCCGCCGGTCCCCATCGAGCCGGCACAGCCGACGACGGAGGTTCTCCTCTGCGTCGGTGCGGAGGACGCCTGGTACGAGGCGGGGGTGTCGGCGCGGCCGGAGCCGAGGCCGGTGCGGGGGCTGGAGCGGCTCTCGCCCGGGGACCGGCTGGTGCTGGGGCCGCGAGGGGCCCTCTGGGCGCTCGAGGAGCGGGCCACCCTGGTTCGGGCCTGGGGGCCAGGGTCGGTGCTCGTCGATACCGAGGGCCGGCTGTCCGCGGCGCCCTCCGATCCGGAGGCCGAGGACGCCCCGCAGGCCAGGCTGGAGCGGCGAGACCTCGGCGCCCTGCGGCTCCCGCTGGACGCGGGGGAGGGGGCGGTGCCGTGGAGCTCGTCGGGGCCCTCGGAGGATCGATGCGGCGCGCCGCCGCCGCGGGTGGCGCTCTGGCCCCACGAGACGGCGGTGCTGGAGCGGCGGCCTGTGCTCCAATGGGATCCAGGGCTCGCGGGGAGCCGCTACACGGTGGAGCTGATCCGCCTCTCGGAGGATGGGGCCCAGAAGGTCGTGGAGCGCTGGACCGATGTGGCGGCCCCGGGCCTGCAACCCTTCCGCGCCCTGGACGAGGGGGCCTACTACCGCTGGTCCGTCGAGGGAGACGGGCAGCGTAGTGGGCTCGCGGCGTGGATCCATGTGCCCACCGAGGAGCAGGTGCTGGCTCTCTCACAGGCCCTCGAGGCGGTCGAGGCGCGGGCCGGTGTGCTGGCCGCGGGCCCCGCCACTCGATCGATCCTCCGGGCCCTTACCCTGGAGGCCGCCGGCGCCCTCGACGAGGCCGAGCAGGCCTGGGCGGAGGTCGGCGGGCCCCTCGCCCTCGAGCGCCTTCGTCGGCTCCGGACCCGCAGCCTCACGGAGCCGCGCGCGCGCCAGCGCATCTACGCCCCCGCATGGCCGGACCCCCCCATGTGTCGCGACCTCGAGTGTCGGATGCCATGACCACGCAACCCCACGCTCCCTTCGTCCTGCCTGGCCTGGCGAATGCCCACTCCCACGCCTTCCAGCGGTGGCTGCGCGGCCACGTGCAGCATCGGGATCCGGAGCGGGAGGACTCGTTCTGGAGCTGGCGGGAGCGGATGTACGCCCTGGCCGCGGGCCTCGACCTCCAGGGGCTCGAGGCGGCGAGCCGCGCCACCTACGTCGAGTGCCTCGAGGCGGGCTACACCGCGGTCGGGGAGTTCCACTACCTGCACCACGGCGCCGGGGGCGGCCCATGGCGCAAGGCACCGGACGACTCCCTCGCGGCCTCGCGAGCCGTGCTACGAGCGGCCGGCCAGGCGGGCATCCGCCTCGCCCTGCTCTGGACGGTCTACGCACGCGGCGGCTTCGGCCGGCCGCTCTCGGAGCGGCAAGCTCGCTTCGGCACCTCGGACCCCGACCACGTCCGCCGGGCGCTCGATGGCCTCACCGAGCTCGTCGATGGCGAGCGCACCACCCTGGGCCTCGCCCTGCACAGCGTCCGCGCGGTCCCGGAGGCGTGGCTCGGTCCCCTGGCCGAGGAGGCGCGGACCCGCGGCCTGCCCCTGCACGTGCACGTCTCCGAGCAACCGGCCGAGGTCCACGACTGTCTGAGAGCGACGGGCCTCACGCCGGTGGGCCTGCTCTCCCGAGAGGGAGTCCTCGGCCGCGGCACGACCCTGGTCCACGCCACCTGGCTGGATGAGGACGATCTCGGCCTCGTCAGCCGCTCCGGGGCGCGCATCTGTCTCTGCCCGACTACCGAAGGAGACCTCGGCGACGGTGTGCCCCGCACGGCCGAGCTCCACGAGCGCGGCGTCCACCTCTGCATCGGCTCGGACTCCCACGCCACCATCGACCCCTTCGCCGAGCTCCGCGCCCTCGAGCACCAGGCCCGGAACGCCACCGGCCGCCGCTGCGTCCTCACCGACGACGCCGGCCACGTCGCCCCGGCGCTGCTCGACATCGCCTCGACCGCGGGCTACCGCGCCCTCGCCCTGCCCTCTACCGGCGACCGCGTCTACCTCGACCAGGACGCACGCCTCCTCGAAGGCTCAGGAGAACACTGGCTCGCCGCCGCCCTGACCGCTGGCCATCCGGGGCTGGTGCGGCGGGTGGAGGTGGGGGGCGAGGTGGTGGTCGAAGGCGGGCGGCACATGGAGCGATGACCCTCTTCGCTGACCGGAGGCAGGCCCATCCGCGCGACGCTACGCCCAGGACGCAGCAGATGAGAAGATACACTCAATGACTGAGTAGCGTTTGTCGCCGCCGCTGATCCCGGCTAGCCCCGTGGCCTGAGCTCGTCGGGCCGGGGGGAACGCCCGTGGAGGCATTCCTGTCGACCGATCCGGTCGAGATCTTCCGCTGAGATTCAGGAGGGGCTCCCTCGGTCGCGGAGCTGCCGGAGGACGACGACGATGAGCTCGCCTCCTGCAAGCCGGTCGTCGGTGCGCCCTCAGCGCCCTCAGCCCCGCGTCACGGGAGCCCCGGGCGTGTAGCGCTGCGCCTGCACCACCGTATGGGCCTCCAGGTTCACGATATCCGAGGCGTCGGCGTTGAAGGCCAGGATGCCGACAGGGCGGCTCATGCCGAGGAGGATGGGCCCGAAGACCGAGGCGCCGCCG
>CAZEHU010000099.1:0-8292 GCA_964511605.1 uncultured Myxococcales bacterium | reverse complement strand
ACTGGGAGGCCTGGATCCGCGATCGTGTCACGACCCAGGGCGTCACCCACTACGGCATCGCGGCCCTCCCCGATCGCATCGCCGCCGTCTTCGTCAAGCGCGCCCTCGTGCTCGACGCCCGCCCGGACCCGCCGCGCCCAGGCGCCACCTACGATCTCCAGGGCCACCTGGCCCCGGGCTACCACAGCGCGCGCGCCTTCCTCGCCGGCGCGGACCAGGAGGTCCAGACCCTCGCCGTGGCCCACGACGGCCACAAGCTCTCCATCTCCGCCCCCCTCCAGGCCGGCGCTGGCACCTATACCCTCGAGGTCCTCGCGGATGCCGGCCGTGGTCGTGAGGTGGTGGGCCTCTTCCAGCTCGCCGCCGGCGAGAGCCCGGGCCCACCCCTGGCCCCGGTCGTTCAGACCCTCGGCTTCGGGGATGCCCGGACCGCCCGCGCCCGCCTGGCCGATCTCATCAACCTCGATCGCCTCCGCCTGGGCCTCAGGCCGCTGAGCTTCGACCCGGATCTCATCCGCACCGCCGATCGCCACGCCCGCGATCTCGCCAGCCACGGCATGGCGGTGCACGTGGTGCCCGGTGGCCTGGGCCCCACCGCCCGCCTCCGCGAGGCGGGCGTCGAGGCCCCGCTCTTCTACGAGAACGTAGCGATGGCCCGCACCATCGAGCAGGCCCACGCCGAGCTGTGGGCGAGCCCGAGCCACCGTCGGGCCCTCGTGGATCCGCGCGTGGAGCGGGTCGGCATCGGGGTCCGCGAGGTGGGCACGCGCTCCGGACGCTTGCTCTACGTCGTGGAGCACGTGGCGCTGCGCTGAGGTACAAGGGAGGCGTGCCCGTGAGCCGTCCTCGCACCCGCGCCCTCGCGCTCTCGCTGCCCCTGGTGGTGGTGACCTTCTTCTGGGCGCTGCTGGCAGGGGCACCGCCGGCGCGGGCCGGGAGCGATCCCGCCAGGACCTGGTGGACCCTCGAGACCGAGCACTTCGCGATCCACTACTACGACGACGGCGAGGCTTTCGCCCGCCGGGTCGCCTCCCTCGCCGAGGAGGCCTTCGATCGGGTCGGCGCCGCCCTCGCCTGGGCCCCCGAGGAGGTGGTGCACATCACCTGCACCGACGATGGAGACAGCGCCAACGGCTTCGCCTCGGTCCTGCCCCACAACGACATCACCCTCTTCGCCCACCCGCCGGGCATGGACAGCGCCCTCAGCGATCACGACGACTGGCTGCGCATGCTCGTCTTCCACGAGTACGCCCACATCGCCCACCTCGATCACGTCGCGGGCCTGCCGGCCTTCCTGAACCGCATCTTCGGCAAGTCCTACATCCCGGCGCAGGCGATGCCCCGCTGGATGACCGAGGGCATCGCCACCTGGATCGAGAGCACCCTCACCGGCGGCGGGCGCATCGGCTCGAGCCGCTTCGAGATGTACCTGAGGACCGCGACCCTCGCCGATCGGCTGCCCAGCCTCTCCCAGCTCACCGGCTCGCCGCTCCAGCCTCCCCGCGGCACGAGCTGGTACCTCTACGGCAGCTACTTCATCGACTACGTCGCGCGCCACGCAGGCGATCAGGCGATCCGCGACTACATCGCCAGCCACGGCCGCCAGCTCATCCCCTACGGGCTGAACATCGAGAGCCGACGAGCCACCGGCCTCGACCTCGTCGAGTGGTCCGAGCGCCTGCACGGCGAGCTGCGGGAGCGGGCCCTCGCCACCGACGAGCGCGTCAGCCGCGAGGGCCTCCGCGAGGGGGTGCCCATCACCCGAGGAGGCGAGCGCAAGGACTTCCCCCGCTTCACCCCCGACGGCCGCCACCTCCTCTGGGTCCACGGCACCGGCCACGAGCCCACCCACCTCGTCTGGACCCCGGCGGCGTCGCTCTCCGCGGACACCGAGCCGACTCTGCTCCTCCGCTGCGACGGCGGCTGCGGCCGCTTCGACATCTCACGGGACAGCGGCACGCTCCTGTACACGAGCGGGCGGCCCCACCGGCGCTACAGCCACTACGACGAGCTGATTCGCTCCCCTCTGCGCCCCGACCTGCCGCGCCTCAGCGGCCGGCAGCTCACCCGGGCAGGTCGCGTCGATGCCCCCGGCCTGAGCCCGCGCGGCGACCGGCTCTGGGTGGTGCGCACCTCATGGGGCGAGACCTGGCTCGAGGCCATCGACCCTCGCACGGGCGAACGCCTCGATCGCTGGGACCCGCCCTTGGGCGCCCGCGTGGACGGGACCGCCCCCCATCCCGATGGTCGCCGCCTCTACACGTCCATGCACAGCCGGGGTTCGCGCGACCTCATCGAGGTGGACCTCGAGACCCGAGGCTTCCGCCGGCTCACGAGCGGCGCCGCCCTGGAGGTGGACCCGGCCCTCACCACCGACGGGCGCTGGCTGCTCTACGCCTCCGATGCCAGCGGCGTCTACGACCTCTACGCCCTGCCCATCGCCCCGAGGGCCGGGAGCCAAGCCGGCACAGGCCCACCTGGCCCTGCTCGGAAGCTCACCACCGTGCTGAGCGGCGCCTTGTCCCCCACCACGTCTCCAGACGGCACGACGCTGATCTACAAGGGCTGGACCGTGGACGGGTGGGAGCTCTACCGGCTGCCCTTCGCGCCCCTTGCCGCCCCGGCGGTGGTCGACGCGGATCCCACGCCGCTCCGACTCGCGCCCGCCCTCCGGCGCGTCGACGTGGTGGGCCCCCGCCCCTTCAGGCCGATGAGCACGATGCTGCCTCGATCATGGCTGCCCTCACTGTCCGCCTCCACGGCGGGGGGCAGCCGCATCGGACTGACCCTCAGCGGCCGCGACGCCTCCGGCCGCCTCGGGGCCACCTTCGCGGCCGACTGGGATAGCGGGCGGGAGGACACCAGCCTGCTGGCGAGCCTGCGCGTCGGCACGTCCTGGCCCGACCTCTCCCTGTCCCTCGCTCGCTACTCCTGGGATCGGACCAGCTTCGTCGCGGATCGCACCGACCCCTACCGCGAGGAGGTCACCTACCTGTCCGCCAAGGCCTCCCTCCCTTTCCCGGATCCCGCCGTCGGCCTCAGCACGGACATCGGCTATAGCGTGGAGCTGCTCCGCGCCGCCGAGACCAAGGGCCGTGCCCACAGCCCCGACGAGACCCAGGCCCGCATCCCCTTCGAGGGCCTGACCGGATCCCTGCGCCTCGCGTTCCGCTTCGACGACGTCGCGCGCCACGCCTTCAGCATCTCGCCCCAGAGGGGGCTCCGCGGTGGTGGATCCCTGCGTATCGAGGATCCGGCTCTGGGCTCGCGCTTCGCGGCGTGGGGTCTCCGCGGTGGGCTCCATGGCTACATCCCCATCGTCGCGCGGTGGGATCACGTGCTCGCCCTCTCGGCGCGCGCGGGCTGGTCGGGCGGCGCCAAGGCCGGACGCACGGAGTACAGCGTCGGTGGCCCTCCGGAACAGGACATCGTCAGCGACCTGATCAGCGACACGCGAGCGGGGCGCGCCTGGCTCCGTGGCTACCCGGAGGGGCTGATGCAAGGCTGGGCCTACCAGCTCTGGACCGCCGAGTATCGCCTGCCGCTCTGGCGCCTCCGTGCCGGCGTGGAGACCCTGCCGCTGTTCGCCCGCGACCTGGTCGTGGCCCTCTTCTCGGACGCCGGGCTGGCCTGGCGCGAGCCTCTCGGGGCGGGCGACCTCCGCCGGGTGAAGGCGGGCGTCGGGGCCGAGGTGCGCCTCTCCGCTGACCTCCTGCAGGGTCTGTCTGCTCGCTTCCGTCTCGGCTACGCCCACGGCTTCGGGCCGGAGGGGACGGACCAGGTCTACCTCCTGCTCGCGTCCGACCCCTGAGGGCCTCGCAGAGAGTGCCCCCCCGGCGCCCCCCGCCCGGCGGGCACGAGGAGGTCCGCGGGCATCGAAGCGCGCCACTCATCCCGTTGACACCCTTCGAGCCCGTCTCGTAGGCTCCGCCGGTGCCTCACCACCAGCGAGCGATGGCTTCCATGCTCGTGGCCCTCGCCCTCGTCGGTCTGGCCGCGCCGGACACCTCTGCGCGCCGCCGGAAGCCCGTCAAGGTGCTGGGGCTCAAGGTCGAGGGGTATGACCTGAGCCAGAAGGACAAGGACGACCTCTTCCAGGTGGTCCAGCAGAAGCTCAAGCGCTACCCCCACATCACGCTGGTCCATCCCCCCGACGGGGAGCTGACCGACGAGATGATCGAGCTCGAGTGCATCGACGTCGACACCGACTGCCTCGTGAAGCTCGGCCGCAAGTACAACGCCACGCGCGTCTTCTACGTCCAGGTGGATCCAGAGGAGGGCAGTTTCAAGCTCACCATCCGGGTGGTCAACGCCAACCGCAAGCGATCGCTCCGGGACCGGGAGGCGACCGTCAGCTCGCTCACGAAGCTGGCGGGGGCCCTCGAGCGGGAGATCGAGCAGGTCTTCGGGGCCGAGCCCTCCGCGGAGCCCGCGGAGGGCACCATCCTAGTGGCCGCCAACGTCCCGGGTGCCAAGATCTACGTGAACGGCGAGTATGCGGGCACAGGCAAGATCAAGCTGAAGAAGCCGCCCGGCACCTACGCGATCCGCATCAACAAGGTCGGCTACGAGGAGGCCCTCTTCAACCTCCAGGTCGCCGCCCGGAAGCTCGTCCGCAAGATGGTCGAGATGGTCCCGCTGCCGGACAAGCCCCCGGTGGACCCCGACCTGCCCCCGGACGACGGCACGGACAAGGACCGTCCCCTGTACAAGAGCCCCGTGCTCTGGGGTGTGGTGGGCGGCGTCGTGGTCGCCGGGGTGGTCGCCGCGCTCCTGCTCGGTGGCGATGAAGAGGCGACGGGCCCGCGCGGCTCCACCGTCCTCAGCGTCGACGGCAACGCCGCTTGGCGCGACGCCGCGATCCGCAGGTCGGTGCGATGAGCGCGGCGATGCGTCCCTGGCTTCGCTTGGCGCTCGCTGCCTCTGTCCTCGTCGCCGCCCTCGGCCCAGCCTGCGCCGAGGCTCCCGAGGACGACGGACTGGTCACCCTGACCCTGCCCTACGACGGCAAGGGCTGGTTCCGCATGCGGGTCTTCGAGGGGCCGCTGGGCTCCCGCACGGGTGCCGCCACCTCCGAGCCGGTCTTCGACACCCTCTGCATCGCCGCCCAGTCCCGCACCTTCGAGGTGCACAAGCTGCCGAGCGGGGAGGGCCGCTCGGTGCTCTTCGAGGCGTACAGCGGCGCGGACTGCAAACCCGAGAGCCTGGTGGCCGTCGGCTATCGCGGCGCGATCTCGGTGCCCGAGGGCGGCGAGAGCCTGCCCCACTATCATGTGCCGGTCTTCGACGAGGGGGGGGTGACCGCCCTGCCCGAGGACATCAACCTGAGCGCCTCCACCGCAGAGAAGATCCCCAACAACGGGACCTGCGAGGAGGAGGGGCCCTGCGAGACCCAGGCGGGTCAGACGGGGCGCTGCGAGAAGATCATCAACAGCGCCGGCGATAAGTTCATCTTCTGGTGCATCCCCACGTGCGAGGCGGATGGCGACTGCGCGGCGATCCACCCCAAGGGCACCTGCGATACCCAGACCGGCTGGTGCATGATGCGCTCGCCCTACCCGCTGAACCTCTCCGAGCCTCGGGGCTTCACGGGGGCGGCCACCGCCCAGTCCGGCGACGTGGTCTTCGGTGGCGGCTTCGGGCGCAGCGTCGGTGGGGTGCTGCAGGCGTCGAGCCGGAACATCGAGCGCTACGACGCCTCCACCGGGCTCTTCCAGACCGTGGAGCTCGCCGATGGTGAGGTCCCCGTGGGGCTCGCCGGCTTCGATCACGTCGGCGGGGAGCTCTTCCTGCTCGCGGGCGGTGTCAGCGCGGCGGCCGTGAGCTGGGAGCTGGACGAGAGCGAGGAGCCGCCGAGCTTCTTCCTGGAGATCGGCGGCCTCTGCGAGAATGGCTGCACCCCCAATATGAGCGATCAGGTGGTGGCCTACGACGCCTCCACCAACAAGAGCGCCGTCGTCCACCTCCCCGCGCCCGTGGCGGGGGCGGCGGTGGTCGGCCTCGGCGATGGTCGGGCGCTGGTGCTCGGCGGCCTCGAGCCCAACGGGGACGACGACGACGCCTTGCCCGGCAACGATGCCTACCTCTGCACGGTCGAGGCGGGTCCCGCCGTGAGCTGCGACAGCGCCGGCAGCCTGGCCAGCATCCGTGCCTTCGCCTCGGCTTCTTGTGTAGCCTCCGACGCCGGCTCCTGCACCACGGTCCTCCTCGTCGGCGGCAATGGTGGCGGGGACGCGGTGGAGCTGGTCGATCTCAGCGGCGACGCACCGACCTTCACCGCCCTCGACGACGAGGGGTCTGTCGGGATCATCTGGGCTCCGAGCACCTGCGGATCCCAGATCGTCGGCGGCTCGGCCGCCGAGGGCGAGGCGGGCGGCCTGGGCTGGCTCGATCTCGATCCCGACGGCGCCGCAGGCACCGTGGGCGTGGACTTCCTCGGCGGTGAGGGCAGCGGCAGCACCCTCCTCTTCCCGGCCGTGGCCCGGATCTCCGAGCCCACCCAGGACGACCCCGCCGGCTGTTGGGTCGCCGGGGGGATCGACGTGCACGGACAGACCACCGGTGTCCTCCACCAGGTGGCCGGGGGCTCGGTGGTCGACAGCGGCCTCGTGCTGAGCCGGATCCGCTTCGGCTCGGCCGGCGCTCAGGTGACGACCGGCGCGCTCGAGGGCTCGATCCTCTTCGGTGGTGGGATCTCCCTCAATGGCGAGACCAGCGGCACGACCCTGCCCGTCAGGGGGGTCGAGGTCCTGCGCCCCTGAGGCTATCGAGGCGCCGCTGCGCCTCCTCGGAGCCGGCCCGGTCTCCCGCCTCCGTGCGATAGCTTGCGAGGTTCTGCCATGCCTTCTGGTAGCGGGGGGCGACGACCACGGAGCGCTCGAGCAGGTCTAGTGCGTCCTCGAGGCGGCCCTCCCGGCGGCGGGCTGCGGCGAGGTTCAGGAGGGCCGGGGCGCTGTCCGGGGCGAGGGCCAGGGCCTCCACCAGCACCAGGGCAGCGCGCCCGGGCTCGTTGCGGAGGAGGTGCCAGACTCCCCGGAAGCGGGCCCCATCGCTGAGGACCTGGCGGCTGCGGAAGTGGAGGGGGTGGCCGGCGGAGAGGGCCGGCACGAGGATCGAGCTCGGAGAGGGCAGGGGCGGCAAGGGGGCTTGGGCTTGGAGAGCGCTCGCTGCGATCCGATAGGTGATCAGGTCCGGGCGAAGCAGCCCCGCCACGTGGGGATCGAAGCGACCATCCCCCAGCTCCCAGTGCACAGGTCCACGGCTCCACTGGCTGCGCGCCAGGGTCTTCACCCGCTCGACCTGGGCCTCCTGAGGGAGCTGGCGTACGGACTCGGGCAGGACGAGGTCGGCCCGGGCCAGGGCTCGCTCGGTGGCCTCGAGGTCCGCCACGTGCTGCTTGACCACCACGGCCACATCGGGACGCACCCCCTCGGCCCCTTGCAGGTACAGGGAGAGGCTGGCCAGGTGATCGCTCGAGACCAGGAGCAGGCCCCCAGGGGCCACCTCGGACAGGGCGAGGCGCCCCCAGGCCCCCGCAGCCTCGTCGCGGCCGCGATCGTCGAGGCGGCCTGCGCCGGTGAGCAGGAGCAAGCCCAGCGCCACGATGGTCGCGAGGTCCGGGCCGGGGCGCCGGGGGGCGGCGCCGAGCGTGATCGCGAGCGCCAGGGCCAGGGCCACGGCCCCCGGAACGCCGGTCTGGAGGTCCGCCTGACCCATAGGATTGAGGACGGCGCTGAAGAGGGCGTCGGCGGCGAGGGCCGCGAGCGCGGCGACCCAAGGCCAGCGTGGACGGAGAGGGGCGCCCGCCACCAAGCAGGCCACCAAGGCGACGGGCAAGGCGAGGCCCCCCGCGTTGAGGGTCCAGTCGCCCAGCGCCTTCAGCGTGCCGATGCCCGCCCCCATCTCTGCCGCGAAGGACTCGCGGATGCCCGCGGCGCTCAGGTGGCGGACGAGGGCCTCGAGGGTCTCCGGGTTGCCCCAGTCGATGAAGGGCTCTCTGGCCGAGGCCACGGGCAGGTAGAGCACCACCAGGGCTCCGCCGAGCGCCCAGAGCAGCAGGCCGGGCACCCGCCGCCAGGCCCGGTGGGCGCTCACCGCCACCAGCCCCATCACCCCGATCAGCAAGACGGCGGCTGCGTGCGTGCCGATGGCGAGGCCGCCCACCAGCGCGGCGGTGGCCCAGCAGGGCTCGGGCCGGAGGAGCAGGAAGGCGCCGAGCGCCACCAGGAGGCCCGAGAGGGCGTAGACCTCGACGATGGTGCCGTGGAGCCAGGGGACGAAGGAGGCCGCGAG
>CAZEHU010000098.1:0-8309 GCA_964511605.1 uncultured Myxococcales bacterium | reverse complement strand
GGGATCGGCGCCGCCGCCCACCGGGGGCGCCCGGGTGAAGAGCGCCCCGACGCCCTTAGGTCCCCCGAGCTTGTGGGCCGAGAGCGAGAGGCTGTGGATCGCCTCCGCCGCTCCCGTGCCGACGTCGAGGGGCATACGGCCCACGGCCTGCACGGCGTCGCAATGCCACGGGACCTCGGCGGCCCGAACCCGAGAGGCGATGGAGGACATGCGGGTGAGGGTGCCGGTCTCGTTGTTGGCGGCCATGAGGGCCAGGCCGCCGGCACCTGGAAGGAGGCGGTCGAGGGCGCCGAGGTCCACGTGCCCCCGGGTGCCGACGCCGACGATGTCCACCGTGGCGAGCCCAAAGGCCTCGAGCCGCTCGGCAGCGGCGAGCACCGAGGGATGCTCGGTGGCCACTACGACCAGGCGTGCGTTGGCTCCTCGCTCCCTCGCTCGTAGGGCCAGAGCCTCCAGCGCGAGGGTATTCGCCTCGGTCCCCGATGCGGTGAATCGGATCTGGCTGGGGCTCGCGCCGAGGAAGCGCGCCACAGCCTCGCGGGAGCGCTCGAAGGAGCGCCGGGCCGCCGCGCCGGCCCCGTGGGGCGAGCCCGGGTGGCCCCAGGCCTGGTCCCAGGCGTCCTCGATCGCCCGCCGCGCCGCCTCGACGAGGGGGGAGGTGGCGTTGTGGTCCAGGTAGACTCGGGCCGGGTCGAAGGTCATGGGGCCGGACTCTATGCGGGACACCCTGTCGGGGGCCACCCACCCCCCTTGTGGGGGAGCGGGAGCCCTGGGAGACTGCCGGCCATGCCACCCGATCGCGCCGTCTCCCCCCCGCTCGCCCTGGGCCTGCTCCTCGTCACCGCCTGCGGCGGAGGAAACGCCACCATGAGCACCGACGACACCCCGACCGCCCCTGCGCCCGCGCGGACACCGCACGGGGCGAACGCCGGGGCCCCGGTCGCCCCGGTCGTACCCCACGTCACCCAGCTCCATGGCGAGGAGCTCCACGACGACTACTACTGGATGCGATACCGCGAGGATGCGCGGGTCATCGAGTACCTCGAGGCGGAGAACGCTTTCCTCGCCTCCAAGATGGGCCACACGGCGCCCGTCCAGGTGGCCCTCTTCGACGAGATGTTGGCCCACGTGCAGGAGGACGATCAGACCGTACCCGTCGAGCGCGACGGCTGGCTCTACTACTCGCGAACGGAGAAAGGGAAGGCCTACAAGATCCACTGCCGGCGCGAGGGGTCGATGGAGGCCCCTGAGCAGGTGATCCTCGACGAGAACGCCCTGGCCGAGGGCAAGAAGTACATGAGCGTGGCGGTCGCTCGTGTGAGCCCCGACCATCGCTGGCTGGCCTACTCGGTCGACCTGGACGGCGCCGAGCGCTACGTCCTCCGCTTCAAGGACCTCGAGACCGGAGAGCATACGAGCGCGGCCATCCCGGATACCTACTACTCTGGGGCCTGGTCGATGGACTCCAAGCACTTCCAGTACACGACCCAGGACGAAGCGAGCCGCCCCTGGCGAGCCCACCGCCACACGCTCGGCACCGACGGGAAGAGCGACACGATCCTCTGGCAGGAAGACGACGACGCTTACTTCGTCATGGTCGATCGCACTCGCTCGGATGCCTACGTCGTCGTCCAGCTCGACAGCGCCGTGACGAGCGAGGCCCACGTCCTCGACGCCCACGCCCCCGATCCGAAGCTCCGGGTCGTGCAGCCTCGCATCCAGGGCGTCGAGTACAGCATCGACCACCACCCCGGCGCGAAGGAGGGGGCAGGCCGATTCCTGATCCGCACCAACGGTGGCGCCAAGACCTTCAAGATCATGGAGGCCCCGGAGGCCACCCCCTCGCGGGAGCACTGGAAGGAGCTCATCGCCCCTCGCAAGGAGGTCACCCTCGCCTCCCTGGCGGTCTTCCGCGACCACATGGTCCTGCTGGAGCGCGAGGGGGGGCTGCCCCACCTCCGGGTCCGCCCCCTCGGCGACGTGGGAGAGGATCACCGGATCGCTTTCGAGGAGGACGCCTACGACGCCTGGATCGACGACAACCCGAGCTTCGACACCACGACGCTGCGGCTCGGCTACGATTCCCTGACGACCCCACAGTCCATCTTCGACTACGCGATGGGCGCCAAGACCCGCGAGCTCAAGAAGGTGAAGCCGGTCCCGGGTTACGACCAGGGCGCGTATCGCTCCGCCCGCATCTGGGCGACGGCGAAGGACGGCACGAAGGTGCCGGTCAGCCTGGTGCATCGCGCGGATACGGCGATCGACGGCACGGCGCCGATGCTGCTGCACGGCTATGGCTCGTACGGCTACAGCTACGAGCCGAGCTTCACCGCCCACTGGCTGCCCCTCCTCGACCGGGGCTTCGTCATCGGCATCGCGCACATCCGCGGCGGCGGGGAGATGGGCCGCGCCTGGAAGGACGACGGCAAGTTCGGCAAGAAGGTGAACACCTTCACCGACTTCATCGCGGCGGCAAGGGAGCTCGAGCGCCTCGGGTATACGGCCTCGGATCGGCTCGCGATAAGCGGCCGCTCGGCGGGTGGGCTCTTGATGGGGGCGGTCACGAATATGGCCCCGGAGCTCTTCGAGGTCGTGCTCGCGGGGGTGCCCTTCGTGGACGTCGTGAACACCATGCTCGACGAGACGATCCCCCTGACGGTCATCGAGTGGGAGGAGTGGGGGAACCCCAACGAGGCGGAGCCCTACGGCTGGATCAAGCAGTACTCCCCCTACGACAACATCTCGGATCGCTCCTACCCGAATATGCTCATCATCGCGGGCCTCAACGATCCGCGGGTGCAGTACTGGGAGCCGGCCAAGTGGACGGCGAAGCTGCGCCGCCACCAGGAGGGCGACGGGCTCATCCTGCTCAAGACCCACATGGGCGCCGGCCACGCCGGAGAGTCGGGCCGCTATGGACGGCTCAAGGATCGGGCCTTCGAGTACGCCTACATCCTCGACCGCATGGGGCGGCTCCCCGCCGCGGCGGGTGACGCCACCCCGTGAGCGCGTCCAAGGCCCTTCGCGCGCGAATCCTCGGCTCCGCGAGCCCCCACGAGGTGCGATGGCTGCCCGACGCGGTGGTGGTGGTGGATGGTGATGGTCGCCTCGAGGCGGTGGAGCTCTACGACGGCCGCCCTGTGGACGAGGATCTGCGCGCGGAGGGCCTGATGACCCCCGGGTTCGTCGACGCCCACCTGCACTTCCCGCAGCTCCGGATCATCGGGGCGGCCAGCGGCCCCCTCCTCCCGTGGCTCCAGCGATCGGTCTTCCCGGAGGAGGCCCGCTTCGCGGACGAGGAGCACGCTCGTATCGTCGCGGCGGAGCTCTGCGACAGCCTGCGCTCCGCCGGCACGACCCTCTCGATGATCTACGGGTCGGCACATCCGAGGGCTTCGGAGGTGCTGCTGGAGGCGCTCGAGGCCGCCGGACAGCGCGCCATCGTCGGCCCCGTATTGATGGATCGGGGTGCGCCCGAGGACGTGCTCCTCGCCGCCGAGCCGGCCCTCGAAGCCCTCGAGACCCTCGCGGGGACCTGGCATGGCCGGGACGGGGGGCGGCTGCGCGTGGCGGCGGTCCCGCGCTTCGCCCTCTCGTGCTCGCCGGAGCTGCTCCGGGGGGCCGGCGCGCTGGCCGAGCGTCTCGACCTGCCCGTCACGACCCACCTGTCGGAGAACCTCGAGGAGTGTCGCGCGACCTCGGAGGCCTTCGGCGCGGACGACTACCTCTCCGTCTACGAGGACGCGGGCCTCACGCGGCCCGGCGCTGTCTTCGCCCACTGCATCCACCTGTCGGACGGTGAGTGGGATCGCTTCGCTGCCGCCGGCTGCGTGGTGGCCCACTGCCCGGACTCCAACGACTTCCTCGGCTCGGGGGGGATGCCCGTGGCCCGCGTGGCCACGCGCCAGATCGGCATCGCGCTGGGCAGCGACGTGGCCGCGGGGCGGACCCTGTCGATGCCGCACGTCGCCTCCCGCGCCTTCGACAACGGGCTCCGGCAGGGGGTCCGCCTGCCCCGCGAGCTGCTGCTCTGGTGGGCGGCCCGAGTGGCGGCCCTGGCCCTCGGGGAGGCGCGTGTCGGCGCCCTCAAGCCGGGCCTCGAGGCGGACCTGGTGCTCTGGCCCCTCGAGGGTCCGCTGCCTACCCCCGAGCGCGCCCTCGAGCGCCTCCTCTTCGACCACGATCGAGGGCCCGCGCGGCGGGTCTGGGTGCGCGGCCGGGAGCTGGAGGCCAGCTAGGATCGCCGCGGACCGGCGGCCCCTCTCCGATCGGCTCAGGGGGCCTGGTCGGCCAACCCATCCGGCGTCACGAAGGCGTAGTCCCGGCCGTAGCGGAGCACCTGGGTGAGGAAGTCGTCGGGATAGGAGATGGTGACGTCGGTGATCTCGCCGCCGGCCTCGACGGCCTCGAGGTGGGGGTTGATGAAGCCGCCATAAGGGGCGATGCCGAGGGCCTCCCAGCGCTTCAGGACCTGGGTATGCAGGGCCCGGTCGACCTTGACGCCCCAGGTCTCCACCAGGGCCTTGCCCGCGTCGTGATCCCCTTGGCTGATGACGCGCTGGATCTCCTTCAGGAGCTCCCCCCAGAGGGCGCGGAGCTTGTTGTAGTCGCGGATAGCGAAGAACGTCTTCCCGTCCCGCTCCACCCTCTCGATCACCTTCTCCGCGGCCCCCCTCTCGAGGGCCCAGGCGGCCACGAGCTGGCGGTTTCGCATGTGGGATTGCTGCAGGTTCTCGCCCTCCTTCACGCGGGCGAGCTGCACCATGAGGCCGTTGCGGATGTAGTCGTCGAAGGCGGCCTTGCCCACCTCGACGGTCTCCATGACCCCGATCTCGATGAGCTTGGGGTCGAGGAGGTAGTAGAGGGCGACCAGATCGGCCCGGGCCTCCTCGAGGGTATGCGCGTAGTGCAGCAAGGTGTCCGCGGGCTTCTGCACGCCCGGCTCGAGCTGGCCGGAGGCGTGGCCGATGACCTCGTGCATGTCCGTATGAAGGTTGTCCGGCAGGGTGCCCCACCTCTTCGCCCGGGCGACCACCTCCGGCGAGGAGGCGAACTCCTCGAGCACGCCGCTCTGCTTGGAGGCCTGATCGTAGGCGTCGACGATGTTGCCCAGGTTCACGGACTTCGAGCCGTGCTCCTTCCGGATCCAGTTGGCGTTGGGCAGGTTGATGCCGATGGGCAGCGAGGGGGAGGCGTCCCCGGCGGAACAGACCACGTTGACCACGCGGGCGCTGACGCCCTTGACGTCCTCCTTCTTGTGCTTGTCCTCGATGGGGGAGTGATCCTCGAACCACTGGGCCTCCGCGCTGATGGCTTTGATGCGCTTGGTGGCGATGGGATCGACGAGCTGGACGACGCTCTCGTACGCCGCGCGCATGCCCAGGGGATCCCCGTAGGTCTCGATGAAGCCGTGGATGAGGTCCACGTCCCCCTTCACGTCGTCGACCCACGCCACCGAGAAAGCATCGAAGTCCTTCAGGTCGCCTGAGCGGTAGTAGGCAACGAGGAGCTCGAGGGCCCTCTTCTGGGAGTCGTCCTCCGCGACCGTGGCGGCCTTCTCGAGCCAGCCCGCGGCCTCCTCGAGGGCCTTGGAGTAGCGGCCGCCGATCCTCCAGACCTCCTCGACGAGCTTGCCCTCGCGCTTGACGAGGCGGGAGTTGAGTCCCCACGAGATCGGCCGTGGATCTTTCGGATCGGCGCGCTCCTTGTAGAAGGCCTCCACCTCGGCCTGCTCCACGTCCGGGCCGTAGTAGTTGTTGCACGAGGCGGCGACCACGTCGGCGCCCTCCTCCTGGGAGACGCGCCAGGTGATCGAGGCGTCGGTGAACATCCACGCCTCGAGGCGGGCGGCGAGGGCGGCCGCATCCTCTCCCGCGCGCAGCGGCAGCGCCTTCGGGTCGGCCGCGAGCACGAGCTCCTTCAGGTACGCAGCGTCGAACCCTGGCTCGAGGCGTCGCGCGGAGTAGTGGTGGTGGATGCCGCCGGAGAAGAAGACGCGCTTGGCCCAGGTGAGGAAGGCCGGCCACCCCGTGCCGCGCTTCGCGGGGTCTGGCCCTCCGTCCGTGAGGATAGCCTCGAGCGTCTTGCGCACCTCGAGGTTCCCGCGGAAGTTCTGATCCCAGATGATGTCGCGGCCGCTCAGGGCGGCGCGGCTCAGGTAGTAGAGGAGGCTCTTCCGCCGGAGGGGAAGCTCGTCGAAGCCGGGCACCCGGTAGCGGAGGATGCGGAGGTCGGCGAACTGCTCGGTCTGCCAGACGAAGTCCGACGGGGCCCCCTCGGCAGGCGCTTTCGCGGCGGTGGGCTCCTCCCCGGCCGCGCCGGCTTCGGTGGCGGCCTTCGGATCGGCGGCGGCCTTCGGATCCGCCGGGGTCTTCGGATCGGCGCGTGCCTCGGCCCCTGCGCCCTCCCCCCCAGCGGCGGGTGCGGCCTCCGGGGCAGGGGCCCCCTTGCCGCAGCCTCCGCTCCCAGCAGCCAGCCCCACCGGCAGCAGCACGATCGCCACACCAAGGGCACGCAGGCCCCGCGCACGCTCCTCCATGACTCCCTCCGCGGCCTGTGGGTCTCGAGGCCGCGGGCATCCTACACAATGAGGCCCGGACTGGGGCGGGTGGTGGGTTTGTTCTTCACGATACTCCTCGGATACACTCCGACGCGCACCACGCCCCCTGGTCCCCCAATGCAACAAGTCCTGTCGATCCTCGTCGCGGCATTCGCACTGCTGCTCGCCGCGCCCGTCTCCGATGCCCCCGCCGCGGAGCCTCCGCTGCCCGGCACCCTCACCGTCGTCGTCAACGGCGTGGAGGCGAGCCGCGGTGGCTGGCTGCACGTGGCGATCTTCAACGACGCCAGCAATTTCCCCAACGGCCGCTGGTCCGGTTTCACGATCTTCGATGCGGCCTCCCTGAAAGACGGCCGTGCGGAGATGCCCTTTCCGGTCCTCGAGCCGGGCTTCTACGCCGTGGCCACGTTCCACGACGAGAACAAGAACAAGATGATGGACTTCAACCTCGCGGGCCTACCGAAGGAGGGCTACGGGTTCAGCCGGGCGAAGGGGGCGGGGATCCCCGACTTCGACGAAGCGAAGGTCGAGGTCCTGACGCGACAGACCATCAAGACGAGCATCGTCCTCCGATACTGAGGTATCCTCGGTCTTGCCATGAGACCCATCTCCGCCGCGGCCATGCTGGCCCTGCTGCTCGCGGGTGCAGGCGGTTGTGAGGACGCCACCCCAGCAGGCGAGAGTGATGGCGGGTCCCCGTCGGTCGATGGAGTCGCGGGGGTTGTCCCTTCCGAACCGGGGGCACCGGACGGTGGTGGGACGTCGGATGCCTCGACCGCTTCGGGCGGCGAGGGCCCCGACGGGTCGCACGATGAACGGGTCGGGCCCGTCGATGGTGAGGACGCGGGGGGCGTCCAGGATCCCTGTGCCGGGGTCGAGTGCTCCCTCGCGGAGTGTTCCGCGTCCGTGGCCTGTGTCGAGGGGGCTTGCGTCGCCGCATGGAGACCCGTCGGCGCATTCTGCGAGGACGGCAGTGCCTGCACGACCGGAGAGTACTGCGACGAGGATCACGCCTGCACGGGGGGGCAGGTCCAGAGCTGCGAGGACGCCAACCCATGCACGGCGGATGGCTGTGACCCGAAGCTGGGCGGGTGTACCCACGATCCTCTCCTCGGCAGTCCGTGTGACGACGCCGATCCGTGTACCCAAGCCGATGTCTGCAGCGAGGCGGCGTCCTGCGCCGGGCAGCCCCTCGACTGCCAGGACGGAGATCCCTGCACCCTCGGGGAGGCCTGCGTGGAGGGCGTCTGCATCGAGGGAGTGCCCATCGACTGCGTGCAAGCCCCTTGCTCGGTGGCGGGCCTGTGCGTGGAGGGGGGGTGCGTGCAGGCCTGGGCGCCGGAGGGCGCAGCCTGCGACGATGGCAGCGCATGTAGCGTCGGCGATAGCTGCGATGCGGAGCACACCTGCACCCCGGGTGCCCAGAAGAGCTGCGATGACGACCAGCCGTGCACGGTGGATGCTTGCGAGCCCGATACCGGCTCGTGCACCCACTCATCGGTGGCGGACGCCCTGGCGGTCCCCTGCAACGACGGGGACCCCTGCACACTCGGTGACGCATGTATGGGGGGAGCGTGCACGCCCGGTCAGGCGCTCGACTGCGACGACGGAGACCCGTGCGTGGTCGGCGAGGAGTGCGTCGAGGGGGAGTGCGCGCCTGGGACGCCGGTGGACTGCGACGATGGAGATCCCTGCGTGGTGGGCGAGGCGTGCGTCGGCGGCGAGTGCGCGCCTGGGACGCCGGTGG
>CAZEHU010000097.1:7849-8318 GCA_964511605.1 uncultured Myxococcales bacterium | reverse complement strand
GGTCCCCGCGGGGGGCCGGCGCCGCTCCCTTTCCCCCACGCCGGGCACGTGTACCCGGCGACCCATGAGCCCCCGGGTCCGATGAGGGTCCGGCGCACAGGAGAACCCCATGAGCATCACCGCCTCCCAGGTCAAGGAGCTCCGCCAGCGCACAGGCGCCGGCATGATGGACTGCAAGAAGGCCCTCACCGAGACGGACGGGGATCTGACCGCCGCCATCGAGTACCTGCAGAAGAAGCAGCTCGCCGCCGTCGGCAAGAAGGCCGGCCGCATCGCCGCCGAGGGCCTCGTCGGCAGCTACATCCACGCCGGTGGCAGCATCGGTGTGCTGCTCGAGGTGAACTGCGAGACCGACTTCGTCGCCCGCAACGAGGACTTCCAGGCCTTCGTGAAGGACATCTGCATGCACATCGCCGCCTCCTCTCCGGAGGTGGTCTCGGTCGACGACATCGACGCGGCCGTCATCGGG
>CAZEHU010000097.1:0-7839 GCA_964511605.1 uncultured Myxococcales bacterium | reverse complement strand
CAGACGGAGATCTTCAAGGCGCAGGCGATGGAGGAGGGCAAGCCCGAGCACATCGCCGAGAAGATGGTCGTCGGCCGCCTGAAGAAGTGGCAGAAGGAGATCGCCCTCCTCGAGCAGCCCTTCGTCAAGGATACCGACAAGACCGTGAGCGAGCTGCAGGTCGAGCTCACCGCTACCATCGGTGAGAAGATCTCGATCCGCCGCTTCGTGCGCTACGAGGTGGGCGAGGGCATCGAGAAGCGCTCCGACGACTTCGCGGCCGAGGTGGCCGCCGCGGCGGGCAGCTAGGCCCCGGAGCCCGAGATCATGCCCCAGAGCCCCTATCGTCGCGTCCTGCTCAAGCTGAGCGGCGAGGCGCTCATGGGCTCGGAGGCCTTCGGGCTGCACATGCCGACCCTGAGCTCCATCGCCTCCCAGCTCAAGGAGGCGGTGGCGCTGGGGGTCCAGATCGCCATCGTGATCGGGGGCGGCAACATCTTCCGGGGGCTCAAGGGCTCCGCGGCCGGGATGGATCGCGCCACGGCGGACTACATGGGCATGCTGGCCACCTGCATCAACGGCATGGCCCTGCAGGATGCCCTCGAGAAGGCCGGGGTCTATACCCGTCTGATGAGCGCCATCGAGATGAGCGCCATCGCGGAGCCCTACATCCGGCGCCGCGCCGAGCGCCACCTCGAGAAGGGCCGCATCGTCATCTTCGGCGCCGGCACCGGCAGCCCCTACTTCACGACGGATACCACCGCGGCCCTCCGTGCGGCCGAGATCCACGCCGACATCGTGCTCAAGGGAACGCGCGTCGATGGGATCTACGACATGGACCCGGAGAAGCACCCCGAGGCCAAGCGCTTCGACCACCTGGACCACCAGGAGGTCATCCGCCGCGACCTCAGGGTGATGGATCCCACCGCCTTCACCCTCTGCCGCGACAACGCCCTGCCGATCCTGGTCTTCGACATGACCGATCCGGCCAACATCGTGCGCGCCGTCCGCGGCGAGGACATCGGGACCCTCGTCAAGACCTGAGGGGATCGGTCCACCTCAGACCCTCGAAGCGCGCGAAGTCGCTGTCGCACGAGCAGAGCTCGAGGCCGTGCTCCAGGGCCAATGCGGCCAGGTGGGCATCGGGCACCAGCGCGCCTGTAGATCGGGCGCGGAGGGGGCCGGCCCGGTTGAAAAGTCGGGGGCCGCCGATAGACTCCCTGCGCCGACGTCGGCCCGCAACTGAGGAGACGGAATCATGTTGGACGAGATCATCGAGGATGCCCAGCAGTCCATGAGCAAGGCCGCCGAGGGTTTCGAGCGGGACCTGCACAAGCTGCGCACCGGGCGGGCCAACCTTCAGATGCTCGACGGCATCCGCGTCGAGTACTACGGCACACCGACGCCGCTGAACCAGGTGGCCGCCCTCAACGTCCCCGACCCACGCCTCATCACCATCAAGCCGTGGGATAAGACGATGCTGACCGCCATCGAGAAGGCGCTCGTCGGCTCCAACCTCGGCCTGACGCCCAACAACGACGGCGAGATCATCCGCTTGCCGATCCCTCCGCTGACCGGCGAGCGGCGCCAGGACCTGGTCAAGCAGCTCAAGCGTCAGACCGAGGACGCCCGAAACACGGTCCGCAACCTCCGCCGGAGCGCCAACAGCATGCTCAAGGAGGTCGACGGGGTCAGCGAGGACGACGTGCATCGGGCCCTCAAGGAGGCCCAGGATACGACGGACGCGGCCATCGCCCGCATCGACGGCATCGCCGACGCGAAGGAGACGGAGATCCTCGAGGTCTGACAGGGCGGCGCGGATGGGTCACGGCTTCCACCGGCGTACACGCACGTCTCCCGAGTCCTCGATGATGACGGAGATCGGCCCATCGCTGCCGGTCACCCACGTCAGCGCGCCGCCGCGCTGGTAGCGCGCTACAGCCTCCTGATGGGGAGGCATCGGCCCGGCCCGCGGCAGTCCGGAGACGAGAGCCACCGAGGGCGCCACCGCGTCGAGGAAGGCCTGGGTCGACGACCCTCGGCTGCCGTGATGAGGCACCTTCAGGATCTCGGCGCGAAGGGGGTGTCCGCGACCCTGCCGGTGGGCCCACTGGCGAACGAGGCGGGCCTCCGTGGGGGCCTCGATATCCGCGGCGAGCAAGACGCGCCGGCCAGCGTGCTCCACGGAGAGGACGAGGCCCTGGTCGTTGCGGTGGCGGCCACAGGGCGCTGCAGGCCGCGCCCCCTCCGGCGAGAGGAGGTGGAGGCGTATGCCCGAGAGCACGAAGGGCGGTCCGGCATGGACCTGACGCACCTGACCGCCGGAGGCTGCGACCCTGGCGGCGAGCCGGCGCAAGGTGGGGAGGCCGGCGTCGCATGGGGGGAGCCACAGCTCACGCACGGGGACGCGGCCGGCGAGGTGGAGTGCGGCGCCCAGGTGATCGTGATCCGCGTGCGTGATGATCAGGAGGTCGAGGGCGTCCACGCCCAGGCGCGCGAGGGCCGGCAGCAACGTGCGGCGAGAGAGCCGGACGTCGGGATCCGGCGCGGCTACGCCCACGGAGCCCCGCGCCCGCGCCCTGTGCAGGTGGAACGGGGCTGCTCCACCCGTATCGACGAGGACCCTTGCGCCGCCTGGCAGGTCGAGGAGGGTGGCATCCCCATGGCCCACGTCCAGGGAGGTCACCCGCAGGCTCCCGCCCCGCGGGGTGTCCGCGCCCAGGGGAGGCGGTAGCCACCAGACCAGAGCGGCCAGGGCGGCGAGCCCCGCCGAGAGATGGAACCTGCGAGCCACACCGAGGAGCAACGAGCCGGTCATCAGGAGGCCGACGAGGTGGGGCCATGCTGCGCCCTGCGCGGGACCGGCGACCTCGGCCCAGGCCTCGACGAGGTCGAGGAGGGGGGCCGCGGCGAGGCCGGCGAGAGGCGCGAGGGCCTCGCCCCAGGGAGGGTGGATCGCCCCCAAGACCAGCCAGAGGAACCCCACGGGCACGACCACGAGGGAGGTGAGCGGCACCGCCACGAGGTTGGTGAGGAGGGCCACGGGCGCCCACTGCCCGAACCAGGCGAGGGTGAGGGGGGCCGTCGCAGCCCAGGGGAGGGCCGAGCCGACCCAGGCGGTGAGCGCCCACCGCGCCGGCCGGTGCCAGCGAGGGTCGGGCAGGCCGCGGAGCCATGGGATCGCTTCGAGGGCGGCGGCGAGGGGTCTTGCGCCGAGGATCAGCCCGCAGGCCGCCGCGAAGGAGAGCTGGTAGGAGGCGCCGAGGGGGGCGGCGGGGTCGAGGGCGGCCAGGGCCGCGGCCGCGACGGCCAGGATCCAGCCAGAGCCCGGATCCCGCGACAACAGGAGGGTCGTGAAGACGAGGGTCGCGGCCACCGCGGCCCGGAGCGTGGCCTGCCCGGGCCGGAGCAGCAGCACGTAGCCCCAGATGAGGACGCCGGAGGCCACGGCGGCGATCGCATAGGGCCGGGTCCGCAGACGGAGCGCCGGGGCGAGGGTGATCAGCAGGCAGAAGAGGCGATAGAGCCCGTAGCCCACCACCGCCAGGTGGAGGCCACTGATCGCGAGGAGGTGGGCGCAGCCTGCATCCTCGAAGACCTCCCGGAGGCCGGCGGGCAGGCCGGAGCGATCGCCGAGGAGGAGCGCACCGTAGAGGGCACGGACCTCCCGCCCCCCACCGGCAAGGGCCTGTCGTGCCCGAGCGCGCAGGCCGGGAAGCGCCCTGTCCGCTCCCACCGCTGCCCGGCGAAGCTCGCTGGCCCGACCCCGCCAGCGATAGCGCGCTGGCGCCCAAGGTGGGGCAGCGCCGGGGTTCAGGGAGATCCTGCGCGCCTCGACGTGGCCGCTCCCCTCGACCCAGGAGCCCAGGGGGCGAGGCGAGGCAGCCCGCACCCACAGCGGCGCGTGGAGCTGCGCACCGTCCAGCGTGACCTCCGAGAGCAGGAGGGTGCATTGGGGGGGGCTTCCTCCGCAGCGGGACGCCTCGACGAGGCCCCGTAGATGCACGCGCCCCTCTGGGGAGCGGAGCCGGGCCGGCGCCTCCGACAGACCGTGGCGGAGCCCACCTAGGAGCAGGATCAGGGCGGGCAGGCGCAGCCAGCGGCGCGGCGCGCGTGGGATCTCGACGTGCACATGGATCCCATGACGTCGACGCCCCCTGCCGTTGCGCCCTTTCTGGCCCCCCGGAATCAGCGTGGCGACGGGCGGGCGGTCTCCAGCACCTCGAGGAGCTCGTCGAGGGCCCGGGCGGGGCCTGGGTCGACGGCACCTCGGAGGGCCTCTCGACCCTCGCCATAGCGTCGCTCCGCGAGGGCGAGGAGGGCGGCCCTCAGGGCGGGATCCCGAAGCTCCTCGCCCGGATCGCGGTCCGCACGCAGATCCGCCACGAGGCCAAGGGCGTAGAGCGCCGCGGCGTCGGGCAGGAAGGTCCCCCGTGCAGCTTCGGCGAACGCCGCCTCGGCTTCGGTCCAGGCCCCGGCCTCGCCCGCGAGGGCCCGGTCGAGGGAGCGAGCCCCATCGGTGAAGCGCTCGCTCCGAGACGAGGTGCCGGTGCGGAGGCCGAACCAGACCGCGAGAGCCAGCACGAGGACCCAGACGACGACGCCGCGCACCAGGGATGCGCGGCGTCGCTCGTGGGCCGGGCCGGGAGGAGGTGGATCCGTGGAGCTCACGGGAGCACGCTCCTTCGGGCTTCGCGGCCTACAGGCTAGCGCAGACCGTCTCCGTGATGAGGCGCGCCACCACGTAGGGATCCACGTTCGCGTTGGGGCGTCGATCCTCGATGTAGCCGCCGCCGTTGACCGGCACCTGCCACGGGATGCGGACCGAGGCGCCGCGATCGGAGACGCCATACTTGAACTGCTTGTAGGAGCAGGTCTCGTGCAGGCCGGTCAGGCGGGCCTCGATGCCGAGGCCGTAGTTCTCGATGTGCAGGTCGTGGCGCTCTCCGAGAGCCTTGGCGGCGTCCTCGCAGGCCTCGAAGGACTCGCGCATCTGGGTCGTGGCGAGGTTGGTGTGGGCGCCGGCGCCGTTCCAGTCGCCCTTGACGGGCTTGGGATCGAGGGTGGCGGTCACGCCGAAGTCCTCGGCGACCCGGTACAGGAGCCAGCGCGCCAGCCAGACCTGATCTCCGAGGGCCACGGGGCCGACCGGGCCGATCTGGAACTCCCACTGACCCGGCATCACCTCGGCGTTGATGCCGCTGAGCATCAGACCCGCCTCGAGGCAGGCGTCCATGTGCGCCTCGACGATCGGGCGGCCGTGCACCTCGTCGGCGCCGACACCGCAGTAGTAGGGGCCCTGCGGTCCGGGGAAGCCCTTGTCCGGCCAACCGAGGGGCTTGGAGCCCTCGAAGAAGGTGTACTCCTGCTCGAAGCCGAACCAGCAGTCGTGCTGGGCGTACTTCTCGTCCACCGCCAGGCACCCCGCCCGGGTATTGGAGGGGTGGGGCTGCATGTCGACGGTGAGAACCTCGCAGAGGACGAGCTTGTCCCCTCCACCACGGATAGGATCCGACACCGTGACCACCGGCTGGAGCACACAGTCCGAGGAGTCGCCGGGAGCCTGGTTGGTCGAGGAGCCGTCGAAGCCCCAGATCGGGGGCTCCTGGCCGATAGGGACGACCTTGGTCTTCGAGCGCAGCTTCTTCGTCGGCACGCCGCCGTCAATCCAGATGTACTCGGCCTTGTAGAACGCGCTCATGTCACCCTCGCTCGGCAGCAGGAAGGGGGATAGGGGTGGGCAGGGAGAGACGCTACTGGCCCTATGTTTCGGTCATGTTTCGGGTCCGTTAAAAGCCGCGTGCCCGCGTGCGCGCCGCGAGCCGCGCGCACGCGCGAGGCCGAGGTGCCGGGAACGTCGGCCCGATGCCCGCGGCCGACGCGACGGGAGAGTTTCCGCGGATGCTGCTAGGCTCGCGGGCATGTGGATGCTCGCTCCTCTGTCGAAGCGCTGGCCGCCGGTACTCGTCGCCGTGGCCCTCGTGACCCTGGTCGCCGAGGCTCTCGCGGCTCCGGTGCTGCTGCCCGGCTCCGAGGGCCCGCTGAAGGAGGCCCTCGAAGGGGAGGGACCGCTCGATGGCCGCCTCGTCCTCCAGGGCGCCGCCATCGACAAGGATCGGGTGGAGGTCCGCTTCGGCGCGACCCTCGAGGGAGTGACCTCCCTCGAGGTGGACCTGGGCTGGCCCGGGGCGGCCGACGCCAAGCCCCCCTTCACGCTGAAGGTGACCAGCGCGCCTGTCGACGAGGCCGCGCTCGCGGCGCTCCGCGCCCGCCTCGAGGGGCTGGACGGCGCCGCGCTCTGGGGCGACGCGCAAGAGCCGGAGATCGACTCGGGCGAGCAGGTCGCCGTCGAGGTGGCCGATCGGCGCGAGGAGGCCGAGCGAGCCCTGCGCGACGCCCTGCACCTGCTGAAGGTGGACGGGCCGCGAGCGGCGAAGGCCGCCCTCGCCGAGCTCCGGGAAGACGCCGAGCTCGCCGCGGCCGCTGGTCTGGAGCTCTCCGTCGCGCTCCACCGCGCCGGTGATCACGAGGTCGCCCACGAGTCCGCGGGCGCCTGGCGCGCCCCCGAGGAGCCGATCTCGAACGCCCTCCTCCTCCGCCGGGACGTGCTGGCCGGCGAGGCCCCGGATGTGGTCGCCCGCGCCGCTGCCCTCAACGAGGAGGATCGCTGCGCCCTCGGCTCCGTCGCGCAGGCCCTCGATGCCGCGGGCAGGCGAGCGGAGGGCTACACCCTGCTCGAGGCGGCCTCCAGACCGGAGGGCTGCCCGGGCCCGGACCTCCAGCGCGCCGACTGGCTCGTCAGCGATAGGCGGATCGAAGAGGCGGATGGCCTCACCCAGGCCCTGCTCCGGGCCCACGACCAGAGCGACGAGGTCCGCGCGCGGCGCGCCCAGGTGCTCATGGCGCAGGGCAAGCCGCGGGAGGCCTCGGCGGCCCTCGAGCCGGTGGCCTGGGAGGATCGGGAGAGCGGCCTGATCTCCTCGCTGATCGGGGCCTACAATCGGGTCCCGGATCTGGAGTGGCAGAGGGCCAAGCGCATCGAGCTCATGGATCGGGTCGCCAAGGACCCTGGAGACGAGGTGGCGGCCTTCCTCTCGGGGGTGCTGCTGCACTACGAGGGCGACTGGAAGGGCTCGGACGCCCTCCTCGTCCCCCTCCTCGACCGCTTCGGGGAGCAGCCGCGCCTGTTCATCTACCTGGGCATGAACGCGTTCAACCTCGGCAAGCGGGACGAAGCCCTCGCCCACATCGAGAAGGCACGCAGCCTCGACGCCCCAGATCCCGACGTCTACTACTGCCGGGCGGAGATCTACCGCTGGTCCGATCCCTCCGCCGCCCTCGAGGATCTCCGTCGCTACCTGAACCAGACGAAGGGCAGCCCCACCTCGAGCGCCCAGAAGCGCGCCCGCGTCGAGACGATGGCCGAGCTCCTCGGAGCCTGCGTGGAGGCCGGCGCCCCGATCCCCTGCGTCGGACCCTGGGAGCATCCCCGCGGCGATCCCGCCAATACCCTGGCTTCGTCCACCGAGGGTGGAGGACCGACGCCGCTCGTCTGGGGCCTCATCGCCCTCGGAGCGCTGGCCCTCCTCGGCCTCGGCGCCGCCCTCCTCCGGAGGCGGTGATCCCGCCGCGACGGCTCCTCGCTCCCCTCGCGCTCGCGCTGCTCCTGCCCGCGAGCGCAGCACCGGCTGCGGCGGAGGGCGCCCGCCCCGACCGCTCCGCTACAGAGGGCTCCTTCGTCCTCGAGCCCGGCCAGGAGCGCGCCGCCCGGCGCCTCGTGGGGCTCGACCAGCCGGAGCTGGTCGCGGGCTGGCGCCTCGAGGCGGTCAGCCTCGATCGGGATCACGTGCGCCTCGACAT
>CAZEHU010000096.1:0-8371 GCA_964511605.1 uncultured Myxococcales bacterium | reverse complement strand
CTCAGCGGGGGCCATCAGCCCAGCCGCGCGAGGTTGCCTGGCTCCTCGTCGCCCACCAGGTAGGCCTTGAAGAGCGCGGCCTCGTCGTCGCTCCGCCAGAGGAACTTGAGCCCCATGCCCATGGGTCGCCCGGCGCGCTCCTGGGGGTTGACCCAGATCACCTTGGCGGGCCGGCGGATGGTGAAGGCGGGCCACTGGACCTCGCAGTGGAGCTCGAGGGTGGTGTCGATGCTGGGGAACTGATCGGTCTGCACGAAGACGCCCGACTTGTTGATGTTCCGCTTGACCGCCCGCCACAGATCGGAGGCGCGCGCGTAGGTCACCGTCAGGATGGGTCCGTCGTCCCCCTGCGAGTGCTGGATGTGATCCGGCTCTCCGTGGCCGTAGCGGGTGAGGAGCTCGACGTAGTGATCGATCTCCTCGAGCTGGCGCTCGTCGTACTCCTCGCCGGCGCTCTTGGCGGCCTTCAGGCGGCGGCGCAGCCTGAGGCCATCGTGCAGCTCTCGGATCTCGTCCATCTCACCTCCGGGGTGTCGCCTGGCCGTGCGGGCGCGGCGCCACGCGGAGCATAGGGCGTGCGGCACGTGCCGCCAACCGTGACGCACGGAGCGCTGGACAACCAGCGGGGCGGGGTGCTACTGAACACCCGAGCAGTCCCCCACCTGCCGTGCACCCTCCTGGGGGTGCACGCCACCTTCCTGGAGCTCCCATGCTGGTCCATCTCGCAATCCATGATCTGGCGATCATCGAGGCGGCGGAGCTGGAGCTCGGCCGGGGCCTGAACGTGCTGACGGGGGAGACCGGGGCGGGCAAGTCGATCGTGGCCGGGGCGTTGGGGCTGATCCTCGGCGATCGAGCGCGCACCGACGCGATCCGGCGCGGCGCGGAGCGTGCGGAGGTCCAGGCGCTCTTCCTCGTCGAGCACGGCTCGGAGACGGCTCGCGCCCTCGCCGAGCGGGAGCTCCTCCCCGAGCGGGGCATCGAGGACGAGGGCCCGGTGGAGCTGGTGGTGCGGCGGATCATCCGCCGGACGGGGCGTGGTCGCGCCTACGTCAACGGCGTGCTCGTGACGGTGCAGACGCTGGCGGAGCTGACCCGGGGCCTGGTGGATCTCGCCAGCCAGCACGAGCACACCCGCCTGATGGACGCCTCGACCCACCTGGGCCTGCTGGACGCCTTCGGTGAGCACGAGGAGGTCCTCGAAGACTGGCGAGGAGCCTGGCGCGCCCTGGTCGAGGCCCGCCGGGAGCATGCTGCGCTCCTCGGGCACGAGGAGGGTCGCCTCGCGCGGGAGGACTACCTCCGCTTCCAGGTCGAGGAGCTCGAGCGGGTGGCCCCGCGGGTCGGCGAGGACGAGGGCCTGGGCCTCGAGCGGGAGCGGCTGGTGCACGCGGAGTCGTTGCGTCAGGGCACCCGCGAGTCCGAGGCCGGCCTCGCGGGCCGGGAAGGCTCCGCCCAGGATCAGCTCATCGGAGCGGTGCGCACGCTCGACCGGCTGGCGGCGGTGGACCCGGACCTCGCGCCCCTCGTGGAGCGCCTCGAGAGCCTCCGCATCGAGGTGGACGACGTGGCCTACGAGCTCAGGCGCTACGCCGAGGGGGTGGAGGTGGATCCCCGGCGCCTGGACATGGTGGAGGAGCGCCTCGAGGCCCTGCGACGGCTGAAGCGCAAGCACGCGATGGACCTGGAGGGGCTGGCTGTGCTGGCCGAGGAGCTGCGCGCGGAGCTCGACGGCTTCGAGCGTCTCGACGAGGACCTGGCGGCCGCTGTCGAGCGGCGGGAGGCCTGCTATCAGCGGGCGCTAGCCGCGGGCCAGGCGCTCTCGGCTGCCCGCTCCGGGGCCGCAAGGGCGCTCGAGACCCTGGTCGACGCCGAGCTTGGCGAGCTGGCGATGGGCGGCGCCTCCCTTCGCTTCGATCTGCACCCGCGGGAGGGGGACGAGCCCCTCGGCCCCTCCGGCGCGGACGCGGGCACCCTCCTTGTGGAGACCAACCGGGGCGAGGGCTTCCGCCCCCTGCACAAGGTGGCCTCGGGCGGCGAGCTCTCCCGCCTCCTGTTGGCCTTCAAGTGCGTGGTGACCCGCGCGGACGACGTGGCCACCGCGATCTTCGACGAGGTGGATGCGGGCGTCGGTGGCGCCATCGCCGAGGCCATCGGCCAGAAGCTGCGCTCGGCGGCGGCGGATCGGCAGGTGATCGTCATCACCCACCTCGCGCAGGTAGCCGCCCAGGCGGATCACCACCTGGTGGTGGCCAAAGCGAGCACCGAGGGCGGCCGCACCACCACCAGCGTCCGGGCGCTGCCGAGCGCTCAGCGCGCCGGCGAGATCGCCCGCATGCTCGGCGGCGCCGAGATCACGGACAAGACCCGCGCCCACGCCCAGGAGATGCTCGATACCCTTGGCCCTCGGACATCCACCTCCGACGCCGCGTTTGCGTAGACCCCCGCAGCTTCGTCTCCATCGGCCCCGAGCCACGACGAAGCGAGCCCGCCCGATCGCCCATCGCTCGCCCCAGGCGCGAGCTATCGCGGAGCGGGCAGGCAGCTAGAGCGATTCAGACTCGAAGTCTACGAAGAGGAAGGGGCTCTCGAAGCGATACAGGTAGTTCGCCTCGCGCTTGAGCTTGATGATGTAGCGGATGCCGCCTCGGGCTCGGGAGCCGATGATGGTCTGGACGGGGCCGGTGAAGAAGGCCGTGAACATCTCGCGCGTCGTATTGCGGTGGGTGATGTCGGCGCCAGGGAAGAAGACCTCGATCTGGCGATCGTCGAGCTTGGTCACCTCGAAGCGGGGGGCCGGATCGGTGAGCAGCCAGAAGACGCGGCTGACGGCGGCGAGGGGCTGGAAGCCGGCCCAGAGGATCAGGTCCTTGTTCTGGTTCTTCTTCAGATCGCCAGGGAAGAGCTCGTTCCGCAGCCCAGGCACGATGCCGTGGTAGTTGCGGTCGGTATAGATCTGGCCCTGCTGGTCGACGATCATGTCGATCTTGCCCTCGGTGACCACCGCGTACCCCCGCTGCTCGAACTCCTGGCGTGTGGCCTCGGGCACCGGCTCGTACAGGTCGTCCTCCGGCTGGGTCACGCGGAACAGGGAGGCACCGCCGCCGATGCCGAGGTTCAGGATACTGGAGGGTCGGGCGCCCTTGTCGCCGCCGCCGCCCTTCTCGAGGGCCTCGGCCGGGTGCTCCCCGGCTGGCGCCTCGTCGGCCCCGACGCGGGCCCTCTTGTCGCCCTGCCCTCCCTCCGACTGGGCCCAGGCACCGGCGCTCAGCAGCGCCAGCGCGATCCCGAGCCCGACTGCGAGCAACAGGGAGCTGAGGTTCGTGGCGCGGCGAGGGGCACGGAGGAGCGACATAGCGGAGGTCTCTCGTCTGATGGGATGGACGGACGCAGGGTGGCAGCGTCTCCCTGGCGGGTAGAGAGACGGCCTGGGATGCCCATCGTATCACCGCCCCGATTCACCAATCGGGGAGCCACGATGCCCCTCGCTCGTCGCCGTGGGGCCCCTAGTCGAATTGCGAGACCCCCGGCTGCCAGAGGCAACCGGGGGTCCGCGGAGTCGAAGCTCTGGCGCGCGGCTGAGGCCGCGCCCGAGAGGAGTCCCTAGAGGGCCGGCACGTCGATCGAGGCGGTGCCCTCGGCCGAGTCGGAGAGCAGGATGCGGCAGGCCGCCGGATCCGCCTCGTCCATGCAGGTCATGTCGAGGGCGATCCAGACCTTCATGGGCTCGTCCTTGCCCTTCTCGATGAAGTCATGGGCCGGGCCGATGTCCCACACCTTGATGGTGTCGCCCTCGTAGATCTC
This sequence comes from uncultured Myxococcales bacterium, assembly GCA_964511605.1. GTDB lineage: Bacteria > Myxococcota_A > UBA9042 > PHBI01 > JACKFB01 > CAZEHU01. The sequence continues at coordinate 4,567 of CAZEHU010000096.1, read as the reverse complement.
GATGGCGCTGTCGGCATCGTCGTTGGCGACGAACTCACCGATGATCCAGCCGCCGTGCAGCGAGACGAACTCATCGACGAAGATGGCGCCCTCGTCGGCGAGCTGGTCGGCGGTGGGCACGAAGGGCGCGCCAAGGGCCTTGTCCATATTGGCGTAGGCGTTGGCCGAGCACTTGTCACTGTCGGTGGGCACGTCGCCGTCGACCCAGCCGAAGAACCAGCTCGTGTCCGTGCCGTCGCCCGCGATCATCTCCACGGAGTCGATGTCGGCGCCCGGCGCCATCTTCGTGGCGTGCTTGGAGCCGCAGCAGCCCGCCTCGTCGGCGGTCCCGCAGCCGTCGTAGTCGAAGCCGTCGACCACCTGGATAGCGTAGTAGTGGGGGCCGGTGTCCACGACGACGTCGGTTGCATCACCCTCGTCGAGGACGTCGCCGCCCGTGGCGTCGTCCGTGCCGTCGCTCTCGGCTGCTCCGCCGGTATCGCCCTCGTCATCACTGGATACGTCGCAGCCCGTGAAGCCTGCGAGGGCCACAGTGAGGCCAGCCGCCATCAGGATACGCCAGAGGTTGTCCTTGGGGTTCATCATCATCAGCTCCTGAGAGTCTCGTCCGCGACCGAATGGAAAGGGGGGAGAGGTCGCAGGCGAGGTGGACGGCCGAGTCGGCCGGGTATTCCTTGAGAGTTCGCCTGGTGGGCGGCCCCGAAAGGGGGCCTTGCAGAATCGGCCGCCGTGGTCGGGGCGGCCGAACGGGGGCTATCGTAGGGATCTTGCCGTTCGTGTCAAACGACGTGTTCAGCCTTCGACCTGGGTGGCGGCGAGGTCGCGCGCCCGCTTCTCGATCGTGCGCAGGATGACGCTGGCCGTCTCTTCGATCGCCTTCTGGCTCACGTCGATCACGGGCCACTCCGGGTGATCCCGGAAGACCGAGCGGGCGTAGTCCTGCTCGCGGATGATGTGATCACGGCGGGCGTAGTCCCCATTGGGGTCGAGGTTGAGCTGCTTGAGGCGCGCGCGCCGGATGCGCATCAGGGAGGCGACGTCGATGGTGAGCCCGAAGACCCGCTCCTGATCCACATCGGAGAGCATCTTGGGCATCGGCAGGCCCAGCACCAGCGGGACGTTCGCCACCTTCCAGCCCCGCTGGGCCAGGTAGGTGCTCAGCGGTGTCTTCGAGGTGCGCGAGATGCCCACGAGGATGATGTCCGCCAGCTCGAGGCCCTGCAACGCCTGGCCATCATCGTGCTTGACCGCGAACTCCACCGCCTCGATGCGGCGGAAGTACTCGTCGCTCAGCCGCGGCCGCCCCGGCTGCTGGGCCGGGGCCCTCTCGAGGTGCCCGGAGAGCTGGGACATCAGCGTACCGATGAGGTCCACGCAGGTGACGCCGAGGTCCCGGGCCTTGGCTTCGAGGTGGGCACGCCTCTCCGCCTGCACGAGGGTGTAGACGACGAGAGCGTCCATCGTCCGGGCGAGCTCGAGCACCTCGTCGAGCTCGGGCTCGGTCCGCACCATGTCGAAGACCCGCTGCACCACCTCGACCCCGCGGAATTGGACCAGGGTCGCTCGGAGCATGCGCTCCGCGGTGTCGGCGGTGGCGTCGCTGACGATGTAGATGCGTCGGAGGTCGGAGGCGCTCATCGGCGAGGGAGGCTCAGGCGATGAGCCGGCTCGAGATCCAGTCGATGAAGTCGATATTCGTCAGGATGCCGATGACCCGCCCGGCGTCCTCCACCACCACCACCTTGCCCTGGGCGAAGAGCTGAGAGAGGAGGCTGGTGCGGTTGCGGGCCTCGACGAGGGCGAAGTCGTTGTCGAGCCAGTCGTCGATGGCGGAGCCGGGATCGGCGCTCTTGTCGAGCAGGGACTTCAAGAGATCGTTCTCGCGGATGAGGCCCATCATGCGCCCATCGTCGTCGATGACCGGGAGCTGGCTGATGCCATGCTCCTTCATCAGGTCGATCACGTCAGAGAAGGTATCGCCGGGCGCCGCTTTCACGAGCCGAGCGGGCCGGCGCGCCAGCAGATCCGCCACCGTCTCTTCGCCGAGATCGGGATCGAGGAAGCCGCCCTCCCGCATCCAGGTATCGTTGAAGATCTTCGACAGGTAGCGGGAGGCGCCGTCGGGCAGGATCACCAGGATGTTGGCGTGCTTGCCGAGCTTCTCTGCGTACTGCACGGCGCCGTAGATCGCCCCGCCGCTCGAGCCCCCGGCGTAGATGCCCTCCTCGCGCACGAGGCGGCGCGTCCACTGGAAGCAGATCTTGTCGGAGACGCGGATCACATCGTCGACGATCGAGAAGTCCATCGTCGAGGGGATGAAGTCCTCGCCGAAGCCCTCGACGCGGTAGGCGTGGGCGCGGGTCAGGCGCCCGGTGCGGAAGTAGTCGTAGTAGATCGAGCCGACGGGATCGATTCCCACCACCTTGATGTCCGGCTTCTTGTCCTTCAGGTACTGCCCGATGCCGGTGATGGTGCCGCCGGTGCCCATCGCGATGACCACCGCGTCGATCTCTCCGCCGGTCTGCTCCCAGATCTCCGGGGCCGTCGAGACCATGTGGGCCTTCGGGTTCGAGGGGTTGTGGTATTGGTTCGCCAGGATCGCACCCGGGGTCTCCTGTGCGAGGCGGTTGGCGACGCAGTAGTAGCTGCGCGGGTCCTCCGGCTCGACGTTGGTCGGGGTGACCACCACCTTGGCGCCGAAAGCGCGGAGCGAGGCGATCTTCTCCTCGCTCATCTTGTCGGGCATCACGAAGATGGTCTTGTAGCCGCGGATCGCCGCGACCATCGCCAGGCCCATGCCCGTATTGCCGCTCGTCGACTCGACGATGGTGCCGCCGGGCCGCAGGCTGCCGTCCTCTTCGGCGTCGCGGATGATCTGGATCGCGGGCCGATCCTTCACGCTGCCGCCGGGGTTCAGGAACTCCAGCTTGGCGTAGATGTCGGCCTTCACGCCGCGGGCCAGGCTGTTGATCTTCACGATGGGGGTATTCCCTACCGCTTCGACGACGTTCGCGTAGGCACCCTTCATCATCTGGGGGGCTCCTGGGCTCGGGGGCGCGCGGACCCTACTGCCCGGGGCCCACCCCGCGCAACGAAGCGTTGAGCGGCTCAGGTCTCCGCGGCTCCGAGCGCCGCGCCGATGACCCCGGCGTCCTCGCCCAGGGTGCCCACGACCACCTCGAGGCCCTCTCGCATGCTGGAGAACATGCGCTCCTCGAGGGTGCGCTCCAGGTCGGGCAAGAAGAGGTCGGCCGCCCCCGAGAGGCCCCCCGCCAGGACCACACGCTGCACGTCGAGGGCGTGCACCAGGCCCGCGATCGCCAGGCCGAGGGCCCGGCCCGCGTCGGCCCAGAGCTCGCACGCGAACGCGTCGCCCTCTCGCGCACGCTCGGCGAGGAGTCGGGGGGCGTCCGGGTGGCCGGCGAGGGCCCCATGCTCCCCTCCCCTCCCCTCGAGCCGCCGCCGCAGCCCCAAGGAGCCCGCGTACTGCTCGAGGCAGCCGCGCCCGCCGCAGCCGCACACGGGGCCGGCGGGGTCCACGATGAGGTGGCCCAGCTCCCCGGCCATGCCGCGCTCGCCCCGCCAGAGCTCGCCGTCGAGCACGATCCCGCCCCCGACGCCGGTGCCCAGGGTCAGTCCGAAGAGGCTCGATGCCCCGCGCCCGGCGCCCGCCAGGGCCTCGCCGAGGATGACGGCGTTGGCGTCGTTGTCCAGGCTCACAGGAAGGCCGATCCGGGCCTCGAGCTCCCGGCCCAGCGCCACATCGCGCCACGCCGGGAAGTTCGGGCTCTCACGGACCAGGCCTGAGGCGCGATCGAGGACCCCGGCCACCGCCAGGCCGACACGCTGGAGGGGAGCCTCGGCCCCGCGGCGGAGCTCCTCGACCAGCGCGGCGGCCTGGTCGAGCACCGAGGTGTGGCCTCGCTCCCCGCCCACGGCTACGAGCCCGCGAGCACGTACCTCCCCGGCGGCGGTCACCAGGCCGCCCTTGATGCGGGTCCCCCCGATGTCGAGGCCGACGCCGAGCTCCCCCATCACGCCCCGAGGTCCCCGGGGCCCCAGGTGCCGCCGCGCCAGAGCTCGAGGGCGATGGCGCTCCAGAGCGCCTTCGCGTGGTTCGCCTGGCCGGCGACGTGCTCGCCGGCCAGGCGGGAGGTCCAGCGCGCATCGAGGAGGCCACCGCGCCGGACCTTGTCCGGCTCGAGGACCGAGCGCATCCAGGGGGCGAGCGGCCCGCGGAGCCACGCTGCGACCGGGATGCCGAAGCCCTTCTTGGCGCGGCCGGTGATGCTGGCGGGGACCCGCTCGGCGAGCAGATCGCGCAGGATCTTCTTGGTCACGTGGCCCACCAGCTTCTCCCTCACGGGGATCCGTGCGGCGGTGCGGATGACCCGCCGATCGAGGAAGGGCGCGCGGGCCTCGAGCCCCCAGGCCATCGAGGCGCGATCCACCTTCGTGAGCACCTGATCGCCCAGGTAGTGCTCGAAGTAGCCCCAGGCGAGCTGCTCCACCGCGGGGGCCCCCGGGCGGGCGTCGTCGAAGCGACGCCCGAGCTCGTCGATCTCGC
>CAZEHU010000095.1:0-8422 GCA_964511605.1 uncultured Myxococcales bacterium | reverse complement strand
GATCGGGCAGGCATCGAAGAGGTGGGGAAAGCGCCGCGACATGGATCGCTCCGCTCGATGGCTCATCCAGGGGAGAGCTGAACCCTAGCGAGTCCAGGGGGCGCCGGCCAGCCCCCACCGCCTCTCGCAGCAACTGAACGCCCGTGGAGGCGCGGCGCGTCCTACGAGCCGCAGCCCACCTTGTTGACCGCCCCCTCGAGATCGTCGCGGAGGACGATGTCCATATCGGTGATCATCGCCTGGCCGCTCTGCTGATTGAGCATCATCAGGTGGAGGCGCTCGCCCCAGGCGGGCAGGCACGAGGCCTCGAGGGTCACCGCGCGCCAGTCGGTCTTTCCCGGAGCGGTGTGCTTGGGCGCCTCCAGGATGGCGTCCGCGTCGATGGTGCCGCCGAGGAGGTAGTTGAACGCGACCGGCTCGGACTTGCGCACTGCGAGATCGAGCTGGGCGAGGCCGCCGCCGCCGCCGAAGCCGCCAAGTCCGCCCTGGCTCTCCGCACGCCACGAGAGCTCGATGGCGGCGGTGCCATCGGGGACATCGACGTGGAACTGGAAGAAGGCCGGCGCCCCGTCCGGCATCTGGGCGCCGGTGGCGCCCTGGGTGCCCTGGACGAAGTACGGGAGCTGATCGGTGTTGTCGTTCTGGTGGAAGGCCTCCCAGGGCTTCGTTCGCTGGCAGTCGAGCAGGCCGAAGTCCTCGAAGATCGCCTCGACAGTCTCCGCTACCTCGGCGCCCTCGAGCTCGGACTCCGCGAGCATGAGCTCGGCGGCGATGCCGAGGTTGGTGTAGTTCGTGAAGGACTGCAGGGCGCGGAGCACGATGCCGTCGGTCATCGTCTGTCCGAGGGCCTCGCGCACGGCCCACAGGGCGCTGCCGATGATCTTGCCGTCCACGTGGACCTCGCCAAAGAGGTCGTCCGGACAGCGGCGCGCCTCCGACAGGTCGCGGAGGTACTGCGGACCGGCGAACGCGAGGGCGTAGGCGCCGATGAGCGGGGAGCCGGTCATCGAGGTGGCGAAGTAGTCCGCGAAGCCCTCGTTCATGGCGCCGGGCATGCCGTCGAGGCCCTGGATGTCGGCGAGGATGCCCGACAGGCGCGTGGTGCCGATCATCGCGTGGGTGTACTCGTGGTAGATGACCGAGGCGTCGTAGGCGAGATCGGTGTTCTGGACCTGGCCGAAGACGATGGCGCCGCCCGGCTTGGCCGGGAGGCCGAAGCCCTCGAAGCCCTCCTCCGGGATGAAGGCGGCGTTGGGGAAGGGCTGCCAGCCACCGAAGAGCTCGATGTACATCTGCACGTTCACGAGCGAGTAGAGCGGGAAGTCGAGCTCGGTGAGGCCGTGCACGTCGTGGAAGTAGGCGTGGGCGACGTGCATGTGGTGATACATCATCACCTCGGCGAAGGGGTCGTCGGGATCGAGGTAGGTGGCCGGCGGCTGGATGTGGGTGTAGTGGCCGCCGGGGCCCGGGAAGGCCGTGTGGACCTCGTGGCAGAGGGCGCCGAAGCCGCCGGCGAGGGGCTCGCCGCCCTCCTCGTTGAGGCAGTTCCGCACCTCGGCGTAGGGGCCGAGCAGGCTGCCGTCCTCGCTGGTGGGTCGGACGAGCTGGACCTCGGTGGGCGTGAAGCCCTCGGAGGAGGGATCCTGCAGGAACGCGAAGGCCTTGGGCTCGTCGGCGGCGACGGGGACCTCCAGTTCGGGGATCACCTCCGGCTCCAACTCCGGGTCCGGGCTGGAGGTGGCGTCCTGCTCGGCGCCGGACTCGGGCTCCGAGGGTTCAGGGACGCCCGCGGCGCTCCCGTCCGCGCCAGAGGCGGAGCCCGCAGCATCCGATCTGCCCCCGCCCGCGCCTTCGGGGGCTGGGGCGGAGGCGTCGTCGGACTCGCAGCCGGCCGCGAGCAGCGCACCGACGAAGAGGAGGGTCGGCAAGCGGCGGATCATCGGGGCCTCCGAGGACCTTGATAGCCAGGAGCCGCTGGGGGACGCCCCGGGGGCTCGGTGTGGCGCGTCGCGCTAGCGCTGGGCCAGGTTCTTCTTCTGGACGATCGCGCCGGTGCTGGCGTCGACGAGCACGCGGAGGTGCTCGGAGAGCTCGGCTTTCAGGACCTTCACGACCCACACGCGGGTCGCCTTGCCGCCGGCGATCTGGATAGCCTCGGTGGCCGACGAGCGCTCGAGGTCGCCCTCTCCGAGGCCGACGGAGGTCAGGGCCGCGTTGCGCGCCGCGAGGCCGTCCACGCGGGCGTCGGCGATATCGCCGACCGGCAGGGCGTCGTTGGCCATGGTGAGCACCGTGCCCCACATGTCCATGGTGACCACGACCTCACGATCGAGGACCGGCACGCCGAGGTGGCGATGGGAGAAGCGGACGGTGGTGCGGCCCTTGGCGCGGGTGGTGTCCTCGGCGACCAGGCCGGTGACGGGCACGCCCACGATCGCGGCGTGCTGGCCCAAGAAGGCCTGGGCGCGGACCTCGGGGCTGTCCCCCTCGGCGGGCACCTCGAGGCCGGTGACCAGCTTCGGTGTGGCGCGGAGGTCCTCCCAGATGGCGCGAGCGCGGGGATACGCGTCGGCGAGCTGCTGGACCATCTCCTCGGCGGCCTTGCGGGCCGGGTCAGCGGAGCCCGCTGCCTCGTTGGCGAGCGCGGGGCTCGCGAGGAGGAGGAGGGCAGCGAGGAGCGAAAGGAGGAGCGAGAGGCGCGACATGGGGGGACCTCGTGGCGGGGGAAGAGCGGGCGGGAGTCAGGGGGGGAGCTTCGGCTGCTGGGAGCCAGAGTCGGCGGACCTTACTGGAAAGGCGGTGACGCTCGTACGGACAATTCGTTCGAAGTTTGGAACCGGCCCGGAGACCGCCGCCGCCGGTCCCCGGTAGCGATCTGTCTCGACCGGTTCGTTGCCCTCCCGCCGTGCGATCGCGTAGCGTCCCGGCCCGTCGCTCCCCCAGGCTCCGAGGTCCCTCCACCCTTGCTCTACCGCGTCCCCGCTCCCGCGCTTCGCTTCGCCCCCCTGCTGGCGCTGGCGCTGGTGATCGGCGCCGCCGGCTGCGATGCCTCCGGGGGGGCGGAGGGCGAGGCCACCGAATCGATGAGCCCGGGGGATCCCGGCGGAGGCGGCTCGGGCGGCTCGGCCACGAATGTGGGGACGGACAGCACGGTCCCCCTCGATGGCGAAGGCGAGCCGGCGCCCGAGGGTGGGGGCTGCCTGGAGGTGGCCACCGATCGGATCGACTTCGGCATGTCGCCCGTGGGCTCCGAGGCCCTCGCGAACCTGGCCCTGTCGAATTGCGGGACCCTGGACGTGCGCATCTCCTCCTTCGACTTCGGCGGGGAGTCCGACGCCTTCGCGCTGGACTGCACGTTGATGGCATCGGGGACCTGCCCGACGGCGGAGAGCCCGCTGGTGCTCGGCGAGGCGGAGGAGGCGATCCTCCGGGTGCTCTTCGCGCCCGAGGGGACGACGGACGACGCCCTGGCCGATCTGGACGTCGCGAGCCTGACGGTGGAGAGCGACGCGGCCGGGGAGGCCCCGGACATCACGGTGATCGGCGAGGCGGTGGCCCCCTCCTGCCCGATCCCGCGCATCGAGATCGACGAGGGCGAGCAGGTCGCGCCTGTGACGACGCTCCACCTGTCCGGCGCGGACTCGAGCTCCCCCGGCGGTGAGATCACGGCCTGGCAGTGGTTCGTGATGGGGCCGAGCGGGGGGGCCAACGTAGTGCTGCCGAGCTCCAGCCACACCGAGCCCTTCCTGCACGTCGACCTGGCGGGGACCTACGAGATCCACCTGCGGGTGTGGGACGAGACCGGGATGGAGTCCTGTGCCGAGGAGGTCGCGACGGTCGAGGTCGTGCCGGACGCGGGCATCCATGTGGAGCTGGTCTGGGAGAGCGAAGGCGATGAGGGCGGCGGTATCGGCACCGACGTCGATCTGCACCTCCTCCATCCCAAGGCCGAGGGCCTCGATCGGGACGACGACGGCCAGGGCGATGGCTGGTTCCACCTGCCCTGGGACTGCTTCTGGTTCAATCCGAACCCGAGCGCCTGGGCCGAGGGGTACGGCGGCAACGTGGGCCTGAACCCGGAGCTCCTGCGCGACGATCAATTCGGCGACGGCCCCGAGGTGCTGCGGGTCTCCGAGCCCCTCGCCGGCGCGGAGTACCGCCTCGGGGTGCACTTCTGGGAGGGCAACGGCTTCCCCTCGTCCACGGTGCGCCTGAAGGTCTACATCCTCGGCGAGAAGGTCAGCGACGTAGGCAACGTCACCCTCGTCGAGTCCGACCTCTGGTTCGGCGCGAAGATCCACTGGCCCAGCGGCTTCGTGGAGGTGCCCCAGAAGGGTCAGAGCCTGCACGTGACGCCGGACTATCCGATGCCAGAGGAGTTCCTGCCCTGAGAGGGCGGGGAGGCGCCGGAGCCTCCGGGGCGTCGAGGACTACCGGGCGCCGACGACTCCCGGGCGCCGACGGCTCTCGTGCGCCGGCCACTGACGACTCTGGGGCGCCGACCACTCGCGGGCGCCGGCGACTCGAGCGTGCGTTCAGGGGCCTTCGAGCCTCGAAAGTGGCCCAACGCTCGTCAGGCGTGCGTTCGAGGCCTTTCGAGCCTCGAAAGTGGCCCAACGCTCGTCAGGCGTGCGTTCAGGCGGCTTCGGGCCTCGAAGGGCGGCGGGGGCGGCGGGGGCGCGAAGGTCTGGGCCGCCTACTTCAGTCCACCCTCGGCGGTGAGGTAGGCGCCCGAGCGTCCGATGGTCTGCAGATCCAGGTTGAGGACCGTGCCCTCGGGGATGTCCGAGCTCAGGGAGTTGAGGTCGATCTGGGGCAGATCGAAGGTGAGCTGATCGCCGGCCAGCTCACCGATGAGCAGGGGCAGCATCTGATCGCCCACCAGCTCGATGAGGCCGGCGTCGTCGCCCTCGAAGACCCCCTCATTGGTGACCACGTCGATGAGGACCGGATCGAACTCGCCGATCTCGAAACCCAGGACCGTCTGGCCCTCGTCTCCCTCGCCCGTGGTGACGCCCAGGATCGCTTCGGCCTGCAGCCAGACGACGATGTGCGAGGGCTGGCCGAAGAGGCTCAGGGTCGCATCCAGGTAGAGGTCGCCGATCTGGGCGCGGTTCTCACCGCTGCCACAGGAGTTCACGACGATGGGCAAGAGCGGGTCGATGGCGATGTGGCTGAGCTCGACTCCGTACTTCGACAGATCGAAGGCCTCCGCGAGGGCCTCGCCGCCCAGATCCAGGCTGAGGGTGCCCCCATCCCAGATGCCGTAGAGGAGCTGGTTGATCAGCTCGTCGTGCAGGCCCGCCACCAGCGGCGCCGGTGGGGGGACCGGGATGGTGCCAGAGGGGCCACAGCCGGAGAACTTGATCGAGCCAGGCACCTCGTGGGGGTAGATGGGCGCCTTCGCGTAGCCGACCGCCTCGAAGCCGATGCGCAGGTACTGCGGAGTCGTCAGGAGCTCGGTGAGCTCGGTCTCGAGGGCGAGCACGTTCGGCAGCGCGCCCTGAACCAACGCCGGGATCTCGAACTCGGTGTCGATAGCGAGGCTCTCGGTCAGCCCGTTGATCGTATCCTCGATGAGGCCCTGCAGGACGAAGGGGAGGACCGTCTCGAAGAGGCCCTTGACGAAGGGCTCGATGAAGTCGAGGGCGCCATTGATGAAGTCGTCGAAGATGCCGAGGTCCCACTGCTCGAAGAACACGGCCTCCGTATCCCCGATCTCCACCTTGATGCCGCTGACCGAGGACTCGAGCACCCCGGCCACGAGATCGAGCTTCAGGTCCATCTCCAGGTGGATGTACTCCGCGGTGAAGCCGCCCGGCAGGTCGCCGAGACCGGGCAGGTGGCTCGTGAACTCCATGTAGAAGTCGGTGATGTCCAGCTCCACGTGGATGCCGCCGTCCATCAGCGTCAGGGAGAGGTCCGAGCCGCCGTTGCTCACCTCGCTGACGCTGAGGGTGCAGTCGCCGCCGATGCACGGCGAGCTGGAGATGGGGTTGTCGATGAGGGTGCTGAGGTCGAGGCCCTCCACCACCTGCGCGAGCACGTGCGCGAGGTCGTCGATCGCCTCCTCCGTATGGTCCCCGTCGTCCACGCCCTGTTGGCTGAGCTCGAAGAGCGCCCCATCCGGGACGCCGTCGGTCTCGAGGCTGCCGGGAGCGAGCGCGTACCAGCCGTCGGACCAGAGCGCGGAGCGGGCGCTGGAGGCCAGGTTGTCGTAGGGATCCGAGGCCTCCACGTGCACGCGGTTCATGCCGTAGGCCAGGGGCATCTTCATGGAGAAGGCGCCGCCCTCGGCCGCCGGCAGCGGGAACTCGTTGCCGTTGATCTTCAGCCAGCTCACGACCCCGAGGTTGTCGGAGACCGTGCCCTCGACGAGCACCTCGGTGATGCCCTCCGCGGCGTAGCCCCGCTCCGGGCTGGTGATGGTGACCTCCGGCGGGCTCTGGTCCACGACGATGTCCCGCGTATCCACGAGGCTCGGATCGTCCGCCGAGGCCGCCGAGACCGTGAAGAAGCCCTCCTCGACGAAGCGGATCTTCTGGCCCTCGCCGAAGACGAAGTGGCTACCATCCGGCAGGCCCTTCAGGTCCGTGACCAGCATGCCCTCGAGGGGGTTGCCGAGCGCATCGGCGCCGACGCCCGAGACCGTGATGGCCTGATCGATCCCGTAGGCCTTGGGCTCCGGCGAGAGCACCAGGCTGAAGCTCACCGGCGCTCCGGGGGTGACGGTCCACGTGGCCGAGCCCTGCTCCTCCGCTCCGGCTGCCGCGCACGTGACCTCGTAGACCCCGGCCTCCTCGGTCGTGATCTTGCCCTCGCTGAGGGTGGGACCGCCGGGATCGACCGTGAGCGGCACGGCCGCCCCGTCCACCTCGTTGCCGTGAGCGTCCCACGCCTCGCAGGACACGGACGAAGAGCCACCTGCCTCGACCGTGTCGGGCTCGAGCGTGATCTCGGTCTTGGCGATCGCTCCCGCGGTCACGAGGACCTCCACGGGGCTCTCGTCGATCAGGGAAGTCAGCTTGCACGCCACGGTGAAGCTGCCGGCGAGGGTGGGCGTGAGCACCATGCCCTCCACGGTCAGCCCGTCCATCGGCTCGATCACCAGCTCGAAGTCCCCGGCGCTCGTGGTGCCTCCGCTCTCGTCGAGCGCGGTGCAGGTCACGCTCACCTGGCTGCCCGCCGCCACGGACGCCGGCTCGACGGCCGTCTCGACGCCGACCGTCACGCCGGTGACGTCCTCGGGACCGCGCTCGCGATCGGGGCCGGGCTCGCCGGCCGCGACGCCCTTCGTGCCCCCTTCGGAGCAGCCCATCGCCAGGGCGACCGCAAGAGAGGAGGAGAGGAAGAACGCTTGCGTCAGCGTGCGCATGGGGGGGACCTCCCTGGCAGTGCGGGCGCGCATCCTAGGACCCCGGCGCCGGCCCATACAAGGATCGTCCGGGTTCGGTAGAATCCCGGCCGTGCCGCCTGCCGCGCCCGCGCCGATCTCGCTCCACCCCCTCGAGGCCGAGGACGAGGCCCCCGTGCGGGCCTGGATCGACACCTTCCTGCGCCAGCACTGCGCGTGGTGGAGCGCGGCGATCACCGGCGAGCCCTGGCCCCCCGAGATCATCCGCCGGCACATGGAGGCGCGCGACGCCGTCGGCCGCGAGTGGCGCGAGCTCTGGCATGCGCGGGACCACCAGGACGCCTTCGTGCGCGTCGCCCGCGATCCCGGCGCGCGGGGCCGACGCCTCGGCGTCGTCTACGCGGAGGTGAAGAAGGATCGCTACCTCGGCTCGCCCCTCGGAGTGCTCAGCTTCATCTACAGGGATCCCGGAGGCGAACGCCGCGGCGTGGCCGACCTCCTGATGCAGGCCGCCACCGAGTGGATGGCCTGGCGCGGCGTGGTGGCGCGCGAGGTCTTTGTCACCTCCCACAACCGTCCGGCCATCGCCCTGTACGAGCGCCACGGCTTCCGCATCGCGGATCACAGGATGCTTGGACGATGACCCCCGACACCGTCGACCCCCTGCTGGCACCGACCCTCGAGGATCGGCGCCTGTCCCGCGCGGAGCGCCGCGCCCTCCGAGAGGTCCTCGAGGAGGCCGGCGACGATCCCGCTCGCCGCGCCTTCTGGCGGCACCGGGCCTTCGCCCTCGCGGAGGTCGCGGTCAAGGAGGGCGGCGGCCGAGACGCCCGCGCGGTCCTGGGCTGGCTCGAGGACGTGGTCAAGCTGCTCAGCACACCCCCGAGGCCTGCCGTGGGTGCCGTCGCCGTGCCCGAAGGACCCAGGGGCGAGCTGGCCGAGGTGCACGCGAGCCCAGGGGACGCCTGCCGCGATCGGCTCGCCCAGCTCCTGAGCCGCGCCCGCCGCAGCGTGGACGTCTGTGTCTTCACCATCACCGACGATCGCCTCTCGGGCGCCCTCCGGCAG
>CAZEHU010000094.1:0-8490 GCA_964511605.1 uncultured Myxococcales bacterium | reverse complement strand
TCCGCCAGGATCCTCTATTCCTGCGGGTACCTAGATCTGCATCCTGGCGATCTCCTGGTAGGCGGAGATCGCGCGGGAGGTGACCGTGGATGCCAGCCTCATGGAGAGATCGGCCTGGGTGAGCGCGACCATGACCTGGTGCACCGGGATATCCTCGCCAAGGGCGAAGGCCTGCATCTGATCCTCCGCGTGGACCTGCCGGCCGTTGAGCTGCTCCACGGCATCGTCGAGGGCGTCCCCGAAGGCCTCCGCCTGGGTGGCGGCGTTGGGGCGCTCGCTGTCCTGGCTACCAGATTCGATGGCGCCGGGACCGGCACCCTTCGTGGCGGACTCGGGGCCCTGACCGATGGGGATGCGGTAGGCGCCCATGGAGCCCATCGCGGCGCGTGCGGCCTGGATGCTCATCGCTACCTCCCGATGTCCAGAGCGCGCACCGACATCTGCCGGAGGGTCTGGAAGGACTGGACGTTGGCCTCGAAGGAGCGGGCGGCGGTGATCATGTCCACCATCTCCTCGACCGGATTGACGTTCGGAAGCTGCACGTTCCCGTCTTCGTCGGCGTCGGGGTGGTCGGGGTCATAGACCACCGGCCCCGGCGACTCGTCCTCGCGCACCTCGGCGACCCTCACGGCTCGAAGGGCAGCGCCCGCCGGATCCCCGCCGTCCAGGTCGGCCGCGGAGAGATCGGTCTCGAAGACCGGCTCCTGCCTCCGATAGGGCCCCCCATCTTCGGTTCGGGTGGTCGAGGCGTTGGCCAGGTTGGAGCTCACCACGTGGAGGCGGCTCCGCTGAGCTGCCATGCCGCTGGCAGCGATCTCGAGTCCGGTGAACATGCCCACCTCCGTCCTAGCCGGCGGCCCGGGTGATGATGTCGAGCAGCATCGCGTAGCGACGGCGGGTCATCTCCACGGTGGCCTCGTAGCGGAGGCCGTTGTCGGAGAAGCGCGCGAGCTCGAGATCGGTGTCGACGCCGTTGCCGTCGAGGGTATTGGTGACGTCCGGCCGCACGACGAGCTTGTCCGGCCTCACCTCCTGGCCCACGTGGCCGTCCAGGTGTCCCTCCGAGGTCTCAGCCATGCCGGGGGGATCGTCGGTGCCGTTGAGGGCCTTCTGCAGGGCTCCCTCGAACTCGTAGTCCACCGGCTGGTAGTTCGGGGTGTCGGCGTTGGCCAGGTTGGCTGCCAACAGCTCCTGCCGGCGATGGCGGAGATCCAGGGAGCGCAGGAGGGCCTGGCTCGAGGCGTCTTCGATCAACGACACGGCGAGCCCTCCGAGGCCGAAGGCTGGAGCGAAGCGGGGCGCGGGTGGCGGACGCCCCGCCGCGGCGGGGGCACGCTCACGCCCTGAAGCCGATACTCGGCGAGGCGGTTGCGCAGGGTGCGGATGGAGATGCCGAGGCGGCGGGCCGCGTGGGTGCGATTGCCGTCGCAGGCCTCGACGGTCTGCAGGATCGTCTCCCGCTCGAGGTCCGCCAGGCTCTCAGGTGCCGAGGGCATCATCGAGGGCATCGGCAGTCCGGGCGAGGGCACCTCGATGTCGAGGAAGATGTGCTCTGCCTCGATGGGGCGGCCCTGGCAGAGGATGAAGGCCCGCTCGAGCACGTTGGAGAGCTCGCGGACATTGCCGGGCCAGTGCCAGCAGGCGAGGCGAGCGAGGGCCGCTGCCGTCACGACCTCGGGGGCGCGGCCGAAGCGGGTCGCGAGCTGGCGACCGATCGCCTCGGTGAGCGCCGGCAGGTCCTCCATGCGCTGCCTGAGGGGCGGCACGTGCAGCGGGAAGACGTTGATGCGGTAGTACAGATCCTCGCGGAAGCGACCCTCGGCCACCATGCTGCGGAGATCGCGATTGCTCGTGGCGATGATGCGCACGTCCACGGGCACCGCGTGCGAGCCGCCGACCCTGTGGACCTCGCGCTCTTGGAGCACCCGCAACAGGCGCGTCTGGAGCTCGAGGGGCATCTCGCTGATCTCGTCGAGCAGGAGGGTGCCGCCGTGGGCGGACTCGATGCGGCCGATGCGCCGCTCGGTGGCGCCGCTGAACGCGCCGCGCTCATGGCCGAAGAGCTCGGACTCCACGAGGCTCGCCGGCACGGCACCGCAGTTGATCGCGACGAAGGGGCGGCCCGCGCGATCCGAGGAGGTGTGGATGTGGCGCGCGAGGACCTCTTTGCCCGTTCCGCTCTCCCCGAGGATGAGGACGGTGGCCGGTGTAGGGGCGACGCCCTCGACCAGGCGGAGGACACGCCCCATCTGATCGTCGAGGCTCTCGAGCAGCGGTCCCGCGGAGCGCGGCTGTCGAGCGAGCGACAGACGGGGCGCCGGGGCGCTGTCGGTGGGCAGGGGGTCGGGCAAAGCGATGGTCATGGGCTGCACGGCGGGGTCCTTGTGCAGGGCGCGTGCCAACCCTCGGCGGCCCCCGGGGATGGGGGCCCCGTGCCCGGACACGCCGTGGATCGTCAACGCTCTGACGGAGGGAGCGCCAGGAGCCTGACGATGCGCGGGTGCCGCGCTCGGCAACAACGACCGGGGTACCCGGCAGGTCTCGCCGGGCTGCCCTTTCTTTGACCGGGCCCGCCTCGCGCCGCGACCATGAGGGCCCGAGATGTCCCTGCCCCTGTCCCGGCCCATCGTGCACGCCCCGGGCTCGCCCCTGACCGAGCTCCTGGACAGCCTCGGCCATGTGGCGACGAGCCGAGTCAATGTCCTGGTGGTGGGGGAGAGCGGCAGCGGCAAGGAGGCCGTGGTCCGAGCGCTGCACGAGCTGGCCCCGTGGGGGGGGGGGCCCTTCGTACCGATCAATTGCGGCGCGATCCCCGACAACCTCTTGGAGTCCGAGCTCTTTGGCCATGTCAGGGGGGCCTTCACTGGCGCGGATCGGGCGCGCACCGGCCGCTTCGAGGCGGCCAATGGCGGCACCCTCTTCCTCGACGAGATCGGCGAGATGCCCCTGGCGCTCCAGGTGAAGCTGCTGCGCGTCCTGCAAGAGATGGAGTTCGTGCCCGTCGGCGCCTCGGCGGCTCGCAAGGCCACGTTCCGGCTCGTCTGCGCGACCAATCGTGATCTGGAGTCGCTCGTGGCCGAGGGGGGCTTCCGCGAGGACCTCTACTTCCGCCTGGACGTGGTGCGGCTGGACGTCCCCCCCTTGCGGGACCGGCGCGAGGACGTGGCGGTGCTCGCCGAGCACTTCCTGGGCCACTACGCCTCGCTCCACAACTCGAAGGTCGAGGGGCTGAGCCCCGAGGCCTTGACGCTGCTCCAGCGCTACCACTGGCCCGGGAACGTCCGTGAGCTCGAGAACGTCATCCAAGGCGTGCTGGTGCTCCGTCGCGAGGGCCACGTGGAGGCCGCGGACATCCGGCGGCGGTTGCGCGGCCGCATCGACGAGAGCGCCGAGCCGGCCATCGCCACGGGCCTGAAGCTCCCGGACGAGGGATTGGACCTGCGAGGCACCCTCGACGCCCTCGAGAGGGACCTCATCCGCCAGGCGCTCCGCCGGACCGAGGGCAACAAGGCCCAGGCGGCCGGCCTCTTGCGTATGAACCGCACGACCCTGGTGGAGCGCCTCAAGCGCAAGCCGGTGGATCCCTGAGGGCACGGGCCCCTGGGCCACCCGGCGCCCTTCGGGAGATCGCACGCGCCGTGCGCGCACGTGAGGGACTTGGTAGGCAGCGTATGCAATCTCTCGCGGGCCCCGCGGGTGGCACAAGGATTGCTAGGGTAGGCGCTCGCGCCATCGACCGAGTGGTCGTGGCGCTGGCGTCAGCCCCCATGGGACGGCACCGACGAAGACGGCGTATCGCGCGCCGAGCGCACCCTCCCCCCAATGAGTCGAGGATGGGATGAGCGAACAGGACGAACGCCTGAGCCCCGACGAGCTCGCTGCTTTGCAGGCGGCGCTAGCGCCCGCGGCCAAGCCCGCGCCGCGGCCCTCCGCCGAGGTCCGCGCCGAGGACGATCGCATCGTCCTCAAGTACGACATCCTCGGAGCGAGCCACGGCGCGCGCCACGACTACCCGGCCCTCGACCTCATCCACGAGACCTTCTCGGTCTCCCTCGGCACCGATCTGCAGCGCGCCACACGCCAGGAGGCCACCTTCGCGCCGGCCCGACCGGACATCCTGAACTTCTCGGAGGTCTACGCCTCGCTGCCCAATCCCTGCGCGATCATCGTGCTCGAGCTCTCGCGCATCGGCGCGACCGGCCTCCTGCTCATCGAGCCGGCCCTGCTCCTGCACCTGATCGATCTCCTGATCGGGGGGCCAGGCGGCCCCACGGACGCGGTGGACCTCCTGCATACACGGAGCTTCACGGCTACGGAGCGGCATCTCATCGAGCACGTGGTCGGCTTCGTCTCGCGCGCGATCGAGACGGCCTGGGCGGAGGTCACGCCCATGGGCACCCGGCTCGTGCGGGCCGAGGTGGATCCTCGCCACGCCGCGGTCTTCATGCCGACCGATCGGGTCGCGGAATTCCGCATCGACATCGCCTGGGGCGAGGTGATCGGGGACATCCGCCTGATCATCCCCATGGCGGCGCTCCGCCCCTTCGACAAGCGCCTGACCCGCACGGCGGTCAGCCCGCCGACCGCGTCCGATGCCGAGTGGCAACAGACCATGAAGCACAACCTGGACGACGTGCCGGTCGATCTCATCGGGGTGCTGGGGCGGCGGACCATGACCCTGCGACAGCTCCTGGGGCTGTCGATCGGAGATCTGCTCCGCCTCGACCGGGATCCGACGGGGCCGCTCGAGCTGCTGGTCGAGGGAGTGCCCAAGTTCGCTGTCAAGCCGACGGTGATGCACGGCAACCTCTCGGCGGAGCTGATCGGCGCCCTCGAGGGCGCCGATCCCGTCGATCACCGGAGCGTCGAGCCCGTCGACCTCCTCGCGACCGACGGGGACAACGGGGACGACGAGGTCGAGGAAGAGGGAGGCCGCCCGCGTCGGGCGCGCCCCGCCGTACGCAGGGTGGAGCGTGACTCCACCGAGGAGAGCGCAGCATGACAAGCGAGATCGAGGCCGCGGCGGCCGGCGCCGCAGGAAGCGACGCCCCCTCGGAGGGAGGCCAGTCCCTGGACTTCTTCCTCGACGTCCCGCTCGAGGTCACCGTGGAGCTGGGTCGGCGCAAGATGCGCATCGCCGAGCTCCTGGCCTTGTCCAAGGGCTCGGTGATCGAGCTGGACAAGGTGGCCGGCGAGGCCCTCGACGTCCGGGTCAACGACCAGCTCGTGGCGCGCGGCGAGGCGGTGGTGGTCAACGACAAGTTCGGCGTCCGCCTCACCGACGTGGTGAGTCGCTCCGAGCGCGTCGGCTCCGTCGCGTAGGCGGTCGTGGACGGCGCCAGCCCCCTCGGGGGCCTGGCGGTGGGCTACGTGCTGGGGGCGATGCTGCTCTTGGCGCGCGTGGCGACCCTCACCGTCTGGCTGCCCGGCCTGAACGCCAACAGCACCCCCATGCGGGTGCGCATGATGGCATCGATGGTGCTGGCGTTGGTCCTGGATCTGGGCCTCGGCGGTGTCTTCCTGACGATCCCCGAGTCCCCTTGGATCCTGGGCCTGATGTTGATCCGCGAGGTGCTCATCGGGGCCGCGATGGGCATGGCGGTGCGGGTGCTCCTGGCGGTGGCCGAGGTGGCCGGCTCCCTGGCCGGCATCAGCATGGGCCTCTCCCTGAACGTGATGGTCGATCCCACCTCGGGCGATCAGAGCCTTCCCCTCGGCAGCCTCCTGGGCATCGCGGCGGCGCTCATGTTCGTCGCCCTCGGGGGCCATCGCATGGTATTGCTGACCCTGTATGAGCACATGAGCTACTTGCCGGTCGGCGAGCTGACCCTCGCCGTTCCGAAGGCCACCGTCATTGCCGAGCTCGGTGGGCACCTGGCCAGGACCGCCCTCGGCCTGGCCTCCCCCGCGATCGTGGTGGCGCTGGTGCTGAACATCGCCCTCGCTTTCGTGAGCCGGGCCGTTCCGGCCGTGAACATCTTCGGCATCGGCCTGTCCATGCTCCTCCTCGGCGGGCTCCTGGCCCTGTCCATGGAGGGGGAGGGCCTGCGCCTCTACATGGAGCAGGCGGTGGACAGCCTGCCTGTGCGCATGGTGGAGCTCGCGGGAGAGCCGGCGCGCTGATGGCCGAGGAGTCCTCCCAAGAGAAGGTCCATGAACCGACTCCGAAGCGCATCCGGGAGTATCGCGAGGAGGGTCGCATCACGCAGAGCCGTGAGGTCTCGAGCGCGGTGCAGCTCGGCGCCTCCCTCCTGGTCTTCGGTCTGATGGGGCACGAGGCCTTCTCTTCGCTCCTGCACGCGGCGCGCTGGACGATCGAGGAGTGCGTCGGAGCGGGCCGCGCCTCCTTGTCGCCCATCGCGACCACCACCGGGATCCTGCACATCATCCTGCCGCCTTTCGCGGTCGTCTGCGGGGTCATGGCGGTGGCCTCCATCGGGGCAGGGCTCGCCCAGACCCAGTTCAACTGGGCTCCGAAGGCCCTGGCCCTCAAGTGGGAGCGCCTCAACGTGCCCAAGCGGATCGGCGAGGCCTTCAGCCCCAAGAAGCTGGGGGTCAACCTCGCCCTCAGCGTCTTGAAGATCGGCGCCGGGGCTCTGGTGGTGGGCCTCATCGTGAAGTCGGTGATGCCCGCGATCGCCGAGCTCTGCCTGAGCTCCCTGTCCGCCTCCTACGCCTTCGTGCGCGACCTGTTGTGGGAGCTGCTTGCGTCCACCACCCTCGTCCTCGCCGTCATGGCGGCCATCGACTACACATGGCAGCACCGGCAGCTCCGCGAGCAGATGAAGATGACCCACGACGAGCTGCGGCGCGAGACCGAGGAGATGGAGGGCAAGCCGATGTTCAAGCGCCGGCGCCGCCAGATGCATCGAGACCTCAGCTTGAACCGGATCATGCTGGAGGTGCCGAACGCGGACGTGGTGATCACCAATCCGACGCACCTATCCGTCGCGCTCGCCTACACACCAGGGACGGACAGCGCGCCTCGGGTGGTGGCCAAGGGCAAGGACGCCATGGCCCTGCACATTCGCCGGATCGCGCGCAAGAACAGCGTGCCGATCCTGGAGAGCAAGCCCCTCGCCCGCATCCTCTACAAGCGCGTCGATGTGGGACGGCCCGTGCCCACCACGCTCTTCGAGGCTGTGGCGACCATCTTGGCGAAGGTCTATCGGGCCAGACGAGGCCCACGGAGGTCGGCCCCCTGAGCGTCCATCAGGGCGTGAGCTGGGGCGGCGGAGGCTTCGCGGGGCAGAGGAGCTGGGGCGGAAGCGAAGCCCCGGACAGGGAGTTCACACCCTTTTGACAACCCTTTCCCGTGCGACTCACGGCGAGAGCCGACGCCAGGGGTTGGATGGTCGCGGCAGGCCTGCGAAGCGCGGAGCCCCATTTCGGTTCCCGTGCGTCCAAGGGATGGTCCCACGAGCCGGCCGCGCAACCACCTGTGGAGGTCCCATGTCCCTTCGACTCCCGCGCCCCCTGGCGCTCCTCACCTGCGTCCTGGCCTGTGCGGCCTGCGCGGCCCCCCGAGCCAGCGCCCATCCCGTCCGCTTGGATGCCGCCCTCGACCACAGCGTCCTGCACGCCGATCAGAAACAGAAGGTCTATCTCCGTGTCGCCCTGAGCGGCGATGCGGTGGGCGATCGGGGCTTCCGAGCCCCCATGAACGTCGCCATCGTCATCGACAAGTCCGGCTCGATGAGCGGCGAGAAGATCGAGCACGCCAAGCAGGCGGCGCTCTCCGCCCTCTCCCAGCTCGGCTCCGACGATGTGGTGAGCGTGCTGGCCTACGACGATCGCGTGACCGTCCTGGTACCCGCCACCAAGGCCTCCGATCGCCACGCGATCACCCAGGGCATCCACAAGCTCGAGGCGGGCGGCTACACCGCGCTCTTCGCTGGCACGGCCAAGGGCGCGAGCGAGGTCCGCAAGTTCCTCGACAAGAACCGTGTGAACCGCGTCGTCCTGCTCTCGGACGGCCAGGCCAATGTCGGACCCTCGAGCCCAGGGGATCTCGCCCGCCTCGGTGAGCAGCTCCGCCGAGAGCGCATCGCCGTGACCACGGTCGGCCTCGGCGAGGGCTATAACGAGGATCTGATGGTCGCCCTCGCGGAGCGCTCCGGGGGCCAGCACACCTTCGTCCAGCACTCCCGGCAGCTCGCGGAGCTCTTCGAGCGCGGCTTCGGCGCCATGGCCCGCATCGTCGGGCAGGAGGCCGTCGTCCGCATCCGCTTCGAGGAGGGCTGGCGCCCGGTCCGCGCCCTCGGGAGCCGCGCGGACATCGTCGGGCAGGAGGTGCGGAGCCAGCTCGCCGCGATCTACACCGAGCAGAGCGAAGAGGTCCTGCTAGAGCTGGAGAGCCCCTCCGCCCATCCCTCGAACGCGCGGGTCGCCACCATCGAGGTGAGCTGGCACGACGTGGCTACCCAGCGCATCGCCAAGCTCTCGCAGCCCGTCTACGTCAGCTTCTCCCCCGACCCGCACGCCGTCGAG
>CAZEHU010000093.1:0-8540 GCA_964511605.1 uncultured Myxococcales bacterium | reverse complement strand
CTGGGCTTGGTCTTCCTTCAGCCAAGCTTGTCTAGATATGCGATCTGATGCGGGGCCTGCCAGGCAACAGACGAGTGCCAGGCAGAGGGCGTGGTGGCCGGGACGCAAGGCGACGATGCTCCGATCCTCGGTCAAGCGCGGCGGGATCTGAGCGGGCCGCGCACCCGATGGCGCGTGAGCTTGTAACCGAGCCTCCCCCTGCCTCCGGCCACCGCGACCGGCCTCTTCGTGCTCCCGGAGCGCGGCGGCCTCCGCTATAGTCGACTCGACCATCGCAGCCGGGGTCCGCCCCGGGAGGGATCATGGCCCTCTTCTCCAGGAGCAAGAACGCCCCTGTTGCCCCCGAGGCGGCGGGGCCAGGGAGCTCGAGCGATGCCGGCCTCGAGGCGCGGGTGAAGGCGGTCGGCGCCGAGCTCCTCGACGAGACGAGCCGCCACCGCGCGGGGGTGATGAGCCGCGCCTTCTGGTCGCAGCGCCTCATCGACTGGGCCATGAAGGACGAGGCCTTCAAGGTGCAGCTCTTCCGCTTCGTCGACACCTTCCCCACCCTCAAGACCCCCGAGCAGGTCCACGACCACCTCGCCGACTACATGGCGCAGCCCGGGGTCACGCCCCCTCCGGGCATGGGGGTGGGCATGAAGGCGGGAGGCCTGCTCAAGGGCACGATGGCCCGCACGGTCTCAAGCCAGATCACCTCGATGGCCGAGCGCTTCATCGCCGGGGAGGATGCCTCCCAGGCGGCGCCCTACCTCCGCTCGATCTGGTCGAAGAGCATGGCCTTCTCGGTCGATCTCCTCGGAGAGGCTTGCGTGAGCGACCGGGAGGCCGAGGCCTACCGCGCCCGCTACCTGGCCCTGGTACACGATCTCGCCGAGGCGGTCGCTCCGTGGCCCGAGCATCCGGGCCTGGAGCGCGATCACCTCGGCCAGGCGGTCCCCCGCGCCAACGTCTCGATCAAGATCAGCGCGCTCTACGCACGAACCGACGCGATCGACCTCGAGGGATCGCTCAGCGGGCTGCTCGAGGCCCTCCGCCCCACCCTGGAGTCCGCCCGGGATCACGGCGTGCTCCTCAACTTCGATATGGAGAGCCACGCCCTCAAGGACCTCACCCTCGAGCTCTTCATGCGCGCCGCAGAGGCGGTGGACTTCCCCGCCGGCCTGGCCCTCCAGGCCTACCTGCGGAGCGGGGAGGCCGACGCGCAGCGCATCATCGAGTGGTCCCAGCGCACCGGCCGGCAGGTCGCGGTACGCCTGGTGAAGGGCGCGTACTGGGACTACGAGACCGTGCACGCCGAGGAGATGGGCTGGCCGGTCCCGGTGTGGAGCCGCAAGCGCCACACCGACGCCTGCTTCGAGCGCATGGCGGAGCTCCTGATCGACGCCACACCCCGGGCGGCGGGGGAGGGCGGCACGCACCTGGCCCTCGGCTCCCACAACCTGCGCTCCATCGCGGCGGCCATGGCGTCCGCGGAGGCCGGCGGCCTGCCGGAGGGGGCCCTGGAGGTCCAGTGCCTGCGCGGCATGGCCGACGACATCAAGGCGGCGATGGTCGCACGGGGCGTCCGCGTGCGGGAGTACGTGCCCGTCGGCCAGATGATCCCGGGGATGGCCTACCTGGTCCGGCGCCTGCTGGAGAATACCTCCAACGAGTCCTGGCTCCTCGCGAGCAGCATGGACGACGCGAGCGCAGCGGCCCTGATGGCCTCCCCCCACGAGGTGCCGGCCGGCGAGGGCGCCGGAGATCCGGGCCTCGCTCGCATCGCGGCGGGCCCGGAGCGGCATGCCCTCAGCCCCGCAGTGGAGGGCCTGGGAGATGGACGCCCGTTTTTCACGGAGCCGATGCGGGACTTCGCGGAGGCGGCTCAGAGGGCCGCTTTCGCCGCCGCGATCGCCGGAGCGCGGGTCCCCGTGGTGGCCAGCGACGGCACCCTCGAGGATGCGGACCGCGCGATCACCGGTGCGGCTCTGGCGTTCCCGGGCTGGCGCGCTCGGGGCGGGAGGGCACGCGCGGAGGTGCTGGTCGAGGCCGCGGCCGCGATGCGGGCACGCCGCGACGAGCTGAGCGGCGTCGTGATCCGAGAGGCCGGCAAGCCCTGGCGCGAGGCGGACGCCGATGTCTGCGAGGCCATCGACTTCTGCGAGTACTACGCTCGCCTCGGGGCCGAGCTGGACGCGCCGCGACGCCTCGGCGCCTTCGTCGGAGAGCTGAACCAGGTCTCCTATCAGCCGCGAGGCGTGGCGGTGGTCATCAGCCCCTGGAACTTCCCCCTGGCCATCGCCTGCGGCATGACCACGGCGGCCCTGGTCACGGGCAATACCGTCGTGCTCAAGCCCGCCGAGCAGACCCCCGGCATCGCGCGGGTGCTGGCGGAGATCCTCTGGGAGGCCGGGGCCCCCCGGGAAGTGCTGCACTTCCTGCCAGCCCCCGGGGAGACGGTCGGGGCCGCCCTGGTGCGAGATCCGCGCGTCGCGCTCATCGCGTTCACCGGCTCGAAGGCGGTGGGCCTGGACATCCTGGAGGCCGCGGGCCACACGCCGGAGGGCCAGGGCTTCGTGAAGCGGGTCGTCTGCGAGATGGGCGGCAAGAACGCGATCATCGTGGACGCTTCCGCAGACCTCGACGAGGCGGTGCTGGGCGTGCGCGGCTCCGCCTTCGGCTACAGCGGGCAGAAGTGCTCGGCGTGCAGCCGGGTGATCGTGCTCGACACCGCGTACGAGGCCTTCCTCCGGCGGCTCGCGGCGTCCACCGAGAGCCTGGTGCTGGGCGATCCCCTCGCGCCGGGCACGGACGTGGGCCCGGTCATCGACCGGGAGGCGGCCGAGAGCATCCGTCGCTACGTGGCGATCGGCCACGAAGAGGGCCGCCTGGTGGCCGCGCTCGAGGAGCCCCCGGGCCTCGAGGAGCGGGTGGGCCGACCCTACGTCGCCCCGCACGTCTTCGCGGACATAGGGCCCGAGCATCGCCTTGCGCGCGAGGAGATCTTCGGGCCGGTGCTGGCGGTGATGCGCGCCTCGAGCTTCGACGAGGCGCTGGCCCTGGCCAATGACCACAGCTACAAGCTCACCGGGGCCGTCTACAGCCGCAAGCCCGCCCACCTCGAGCAGGCGCGGCGGGAGCTCCGGGTCGGCAACCTCTACCTGAACCGCGGCAGCACCGGCGCCCTCGTGGGCCGGCAGCCCTTCGGCGGCTTCGGCCTGTCCGGGGTGGGCTCGAAGGCCGGCGGGGCCGACTACCTCCTGCAATTCGTCGAGCCGCGCTCGGTGACCGAGAACACGGTGCGGCGCGGCTTCGCGCCGGGTCTGGAGTAGGGCGCCAGGGGCGCTCCGATCCGGCTTCGCCGCCGCCCCCACGCCGCGGCCCTTGAAGATGGACGCGGCCGCTGTTAGCCGGGAGGCATGAAGACAGCGAAGCGACTGACGACAGCGAAGCGACCGTGGTGTTCAGGGCTCCTCGTGGCGGCGGTGCTGGCGAGCGGCCCGACGGGCTGCCGGAAGCCCATCGAGCGGGTGCTCACCAAAGAGCAGCGGGAGCAGATCCAGGAGGCCCTCCTGAGCGCCCCGGGCCCCGACGGCGCGAGCCGGGCGGTGGTGGTGGAGCCCCAGCTCCCGGCCGGGGTGATCCTCGACGGCGGCGAGGATGGGCGGATCGAGCTCCTCGGCATCGATCTCGACGCCAAGGAGGCCAAGGCCGGGGGCACCTTCTACGTGACCTGGTATTGGAAGGCCCATACGGATCTGAAGGGAGCATGGAAGGTCTTCGTGCACCTGGACATGAAGGGAAAGAAGCGCACGGTCCACGATCACCAGCCGGTCGGTGAGCTCATGCCCCTGTCGGACCTCCGTGCGGGCGACGTGATCAAGGACGTCCAGCGCATCCAGGTGGACGACGGGTTCCCCTCCGGGACCGCCAAGCTCTACGTGGGGCTCTTCGACGAGGAGGCCTGGTCCCAGCGCAAAGAGAACCGCCGCATGCAGGTGGTGAACCGGGACAGCGTGGAGGTGCCGGTCGACAAGGAAGGGCGGGTCGCGGCGGGCAGCCTGAAGATCATCGGCAAACCCAAGACCGGCAAGGGCAAAGGCACAGGCAAAGGCAAGAGCAAGGGCGAGGCCGAGGGCAAGGACGACAAGAGGCCCCGGCGCTACGTGGTGCACAAAGCGCCGGTCGCCCCGACGGTCGATGGTCGGATGGACGAGGCCGCGTGGAAGCGCGCGGCGTCGACCGGGAGCTTCGTCAGCCCCCACGGCAAGACCCTCGGCGGCGCCCGAGTGACGATGGCGCGACTCCTCTGGACCGACGACGCGCTCTACGTCGGCATGACCTGCAAGGATAGCGACATCTACAACGATCAGGAGGGGCGCGACGCCACCCTTTGGGAGCAGGACGTGGTGGAGGTCTACCTGGACCCCGGCAGCGACGGGAAGGACTACCTGGAGCTCCAGGTCTCGCCGACCGGGGAGATCTTCGACGCCTGGTTCTCGAGCCACCGCAAGCCGCACTGGAAGGAGTCCTCGGCGCGCTTCGACATCAAGGGCCTGGAGGCGGAGGTCTTCGTGCAGGGGACCGTCAACGCCCGGGAGGATGAGGTGGCCGACAAGCAGTGGAGCGTCGAGATCGCGATCCCCTGGTCCGATCTCCCCGGAGCGGGCCCCGAGGCCAAAGCGCCCAAGGCCGGAACCCGCTGGGCCGCGAACCTGTACCGCATCGATGGCGGCTCGCCGGGCAACAGGGGCTTCCACGGCGCGTGGGCCCCGGCCGGCGGCGACTTCCACAATACCAAGGAGTTCGGGACCCTGGTCTTCGATGCCAAGCCCATGGCGGTGAAGCTACAGGCCCCGCCGCCGGTGGCGGCCCCGGCCATCGAGGCGACCCGCATCCTGCAGGGCGGCGCGAGCCGGATGCTGCCGCGGAAGCGCGGAGGGACGCCGTCTGCTCCCAAGGGCGCGAGGGGCGAGCGTGCGATGGAGCCGAAGGTCGCGCCGCCGCCGGGAGGCGCAGGCGGACCGAAGTGAGCGACGCGATGACGCCGCGCCCCCCCGATCTGGCGCGGCTCTGGCGCATCATGGCTCGCCTGCGAGATCCGGAGGGGGGCTGTCCTTGGGATCTCGAGCAGAGCCTGGAGAGCCTGCGCCCCTACCTCCTCGAGGAGTGCTACGAGGTGCTCGACGTCATGGACGGTGAGGACGCGGCCGAGCATGCCGAGGAGCTCGGCGACCTCCTCTTCCAGGTGGTCTTCCAGGCCCGCATCCGCGAGGAGGCCGGGCAGTTCCAGCTCGCCGACGCGGTGGACAGCATCAGCGACAAGCTCGAGCGCAGGCACCCGCACGTCTTCGGCGACGAGGACGCGACCGAGCCCGAGGCCGTGGCCGCCCGCTGGGATGAGCTCAAGGCGGAGGAGGGCAAGGGCGGCGCCGAGGGCGTGCCGCGCAGCCTGCCGGCCCTCAAGCGCGCCCAGGAGATCCAGCGCAAGGCGGCCAAGCGCGGCTTCGACTGGCCCGATGCCCGTGGGCCCCTCGAGAAGCTCCACGAGGAGCTAGCGGAGCTCGAGGCGGCCGCGGCGGCGGCCGCAGTGGATCGGGCGGCGCTCCGCGAGGAGCTCGGCGATCTCCTCTTCAGCGCCGTCAACCTCGCGCGCCACCTGGAGCTCGACGCGGAGCTGGCGCTCCGGGGGGCGACGGATAAGTTTCTCGCGCGTTTCCGTTGGATCGCGGAACGTCTGAGCCGGCGTGGCCAGCGCCCCGACGAGGTGGGGCCTGGCGAGCTCGACCGGCTCTGGGCCGAGGCCAAGGGGCAGCGTGCAGGCAGCGGGAGGTCATCAGGGTAGAGGGGAGGGCCGCCAAGCGGCCGAGCGCCGGTCGATCCTCCGCTCGGCGGCGGTGATGACCGTGATGACCCTGATGAGCCGCATCCTGGGTCTCGTCAGAGAGCAGGTCCGAGCCCACTTCCTCGGCACCTCGATGGCCTCCGACGCCTTCGGGGTCGCCGTGATGATCCCGAACCTCCTGAGGCGCCTCGTGGCCGAGGGCGCGATGACCCAGGCCTTCGTGCCCGTGCTCGCGGAGTACGTGCGCGCCGATCGGCCCGAGGAGCTCCGCCGCTTCCTCAGCCGCTTCCTGAGCTTCCTCACCGGGGTGGTCTGCCTGATCGCGGTGCTGGGCGTGCTGATCACCCCCTGGCTCATCCGGACCTTCTACGGTCAGGGCTTCGGCGGCGACGCGGGCAAGGTGGAGCTGACCATCGCCCTGACCCAGGTGATGTGGCCCTACCTGGTCTTCGTCACCCTCGCGGCGCTCATCCAGGGGGTCCTCAATACCTACAAGATCTTCGGGCCGAGCGCCTTCACCCCCGTGCTCCTGAACCTCTGCATCATCGGCCTCGGCATCGGGCTCGCCCCCTTCGTCCCCGATCCCTCCTACGCCCTCGTCACCGGCTTCGTGGTGGGCGGCGTGGTGCAGATCGCCTTCCAGATCCCCTACCTCCTGCGCTGGACCTCGGTGCGCTTCGGCTACGTGCTCCGCTGCTGGGGTCCGGGCGTGCGGCGAGTGCTCCTCATCATGGCGCCGGGGGTCTTCGCCGCGGGCATCCACCAGATCAACGTCTTCGTCAGCCAGGTGATCGCCGCCGGCCTCGAGGGGGGGGCCATCGCCAGCCTCCAGTACGGCATCCGCCTCCAGGAGCTCGTCCTGGGCCTCTTCGTGGTGAGCGTGGCCCAGGTGATCCTGCCCACCCTCAGCGAGAAGACCGCGGACAACGATCACCAGGGCGTGCGCGATACCCTGTCGTACGCCTCGGGTCTGATGGCCTTCGTTACCTTCCCGGCGACCCTCGGCCTCATCCTGCTCGGCGCGCCGATCATCCGCCTGCTCTTCCAGTTCGGCGCTTTCGACGCCACCTCCACCGAGCGCACGGCCTTCGCCCTCGTCTTCTACGCCCTCGGCCTCTACCCCATCGCGATGAGCCGAGTGCAGAGCACGGTGTTCTACGCCCACAAGGATCTGAGGACCCCGACGATCGTCGCGCTCTTCGTGGCCGCCATCAACATCGCGGGCTGCCTCGTCCTCTCGGTGCCTCTGTCCCACGGCGGCATCGCGCTCGCCGGCTCCCTGGCGGCCCTCTTCCACGCTACCGCGTTCGCCCTCCTCCTCAGCCGCCGCCTCGGCCCCTCGGCCTCCCCCCGCGCTGCCCCTCCGGCCTGGCGGCGCCTCGCCCGTATGGCCCTCGCCACCGCGCTGATGTCCGGATCCCTCTCTGGACTCGATCAGCTCTGGCCCCACGCGGCCATCGAGAGCCGCCTCCTCCTCGGCCTCTGGATCCTCGTCGCCTGCAGCCTCGGCGCCGCCGTCTACCTCGTCGCTTGCCGCCTGCTCGGCGTCGACGAGCTCAAGGAGGTGTGGGCCGCGGCGCGGCGCAAGCTCCGCCGCTGACCTTGCCGGCATCCCGGGAAGCGAGGACACTGCCGCCGTGTCCCTGCCCGACTCCCTCGAAGCCGCCATCCTCGAGAAGCATCGCCTGGCGACGATGGGCAGCTTCGCCGCCAAGGTGGTGCACTACCTGAACAACCCGCTGACCGTGGTGCGGCTGCACCTGCGCTACCTCGACGAGCGCCTGGCGGCCGGGGAAGCGACGGGAGAGCTGGCCGAAGAGGCAGAGGGCCTCCGGGAGGAGCTCGGGGACGCCGTCCGGGACATGGAGATCCTGGTCCAGGCGCTGCGCGACTACGTGCAAGGCGACGGGATCGAGGAGGAGCTGGAGCTCGTCGACTGCGTCGAGGCGGCCTACCAGGTCGCTGGCCTCAAGATCGGCTATGGCACCCAGCTCGACCTCGAGCGCCCCGCCGATCCGATCCCGATCCGAGCTGTGCACGCCCACGTGCTCCAGCTCTTCACCTCGGTCTTCCTGCACGTGGGCTCCCAGCCGGCGGAGCTCGGCCCCCTCGAGGTTCAGTTCGCCGCCGAGCCCGAGGCCGCCTCGGCCGAGGTGTACATCCGCGATCAGCGGCCCGTAGGCATCTCTCGGAACGTGCCCGATGGCGCCGGCGAGGACGAGTTCGATCCCGAGCTCGGGCTGGCCCTCGCGGCGGCCATCGGGGTCGAGATGGGCGCCGCCATCGACCACAGCGGCACCCACTACCGGATCACGGTGCCTCGCTCGACCTCGTAGCGCCCAGCACGGAGCCGCTACCTGCCCTCGGCGTCCCAGAACGCCTCGAGCTCCTTGGTATCGATGCGCCAGGCGCCCTCCTCCTGGATCATCAGGATCTTCGAGGTCTTCCCGCGGCGGCGCACCTCGAGGACCGCCTGGTCGCCGTCGATCCGCTCCGCCTCCACCGCGTCGTACACGAGGAGCTCGTAGGGGTTCGAGTCCTCCATGCCGTAGGCCTCGCTGAGGTCGATGAGCGCCTCCACGAGGCTGCGGCTCTCCTCGGTGAAGCCCTCGAGGAAGCCCTCCCGATCCCCGAGCTGCGCCGCGGTGCTCATCCCGACGTAGGCCTCGGTCGGCGAGTCGCCGCAGCCGGCCGCCAGCACGCTCGCGATGAGCAG
>CAZEHU010000092.1:2766-8540 GCA_964511605.1 uncultured Myxococcales bacterium | reverse complement strand
GATGATCCGGTTCGGCGGGAGACGCGCCTCGAGCAGCCCCCGCACCACGGCGCCGGCACCGGCTTCGGGGAGGGCACTGCGCTCTGGGAGGCCGTGCACCCCGTTGCGCCGAGGGTGATCGCCATCGGGAGGAGGAGGGGGCGGAGCGTCATGGGTCGCACCCGCGGTGCTCGCCCCCGGAGCTGGGCGTGGCCTCGGCCGTGCCGTCTCCCCCCTCGCCCGAGGAGGTCGGGATTCGAAGGCCGGCCGCGCCCGGGGCGGCGACACGACAAGCAAGGCGCTTCATGCTTCCGTCCGTCCAGAGCTCTGTGCCTTCCGGGCTGGTCTGGGCACGATCATGGATATGGCTGGAGGATGGGCGACGCCCGGATCTGCGTCAATGGATACGTGATCGGCCCCTCTGTTCTGTCATGTCCCCCGCACGACCGGTAGGATTCGAGCTCTGGATGGTGGACTCGACGCAGACTCGATGGGGGATCGTGGGCCTCGTGCTCCTGGGGGCGTGCGCCGGCTCCGAGGGCGTCGGCGTGAGCGTCGAGGCGGAGGGCCTCCCGAGCCCGGACGCGGGCGCCAGAGGGGCGTCGTCCGAGACGTCGGAGCCCCACGCGGCCGACCTCGTGGCGCCGACTGGAGAGGACACGGCAGGCCCGACCACCGAGGCCGATGCTGGCCCCGATGGCAGCACAGGGCCTGGCGGCGCTGACGCTGTCCGAGGGAGCGAGACGCCCCAAGACGCCCTCCCGAGCCAAGACACCGGTGATCCAGGGGCGGATACGCAGGACGCTGGCGGCCCGACGGAGCTCCCGCCGCCGATCCACCTCAACGAGCTCCACTGCGCCTCGCCCGAGTGGGTGGAGCTGCACAGCCTGGCCGAGGTCCCGGTCGATCTGACCGGCTGGGCCCTCGACGACGAGGTGGACGACGAGAGCGGCCGCTGGATCCTGCCGGAGGGGAGCCTGATCGAGCCCGGGGCCTTCCTGGTGCTCTACCGCGACGGTGCTGACGGCCAGCCCGGCTACGGCTTCGGCCTCCAGTGCGGCGCGGAGTCTGCCTGGCTCTTCGGTCCCGAGGGCCAGCTCGCTCAGAGCGCGGAGGCGACGGAGACAGAGCCCGGCACCACCATCGGGCGACTGCCGGACGGACAGGGCGCCTGGACCCCGACGTGGCCGACTCCAGGCGCGCCGAACCTGGGCCTCGACGCTCCACAGCCGGAGGGGCCACCGGATCCGGCGCTCCTCTTCCTCGATCCCCTCCTCGCCGAGCCGCCGGGGCTCCACCTCCAGCTCTCGGAGCTGGCTTATGCCAGCCTGGAGGCCTCCCCCTACCAGTGGGTGCCGGCGAGCCTCACCGTCACGGAGGGAGAGGTGGTGACCGAGCTCGAGGTCTCCGCCCGCCTCAAGGGCAAGTACGGCTCCTTCCGACCCCTCGGGCAGAAGTCGGCCTTCAAGATCGACCTGATACCCGCCGGCGAGGGCGAGGGGCTGCACGGCCTCGAGAACCTGACCCTGAACAATATGGTCCAGGACAGCGCGAAGATCGCGGAGGCCATGGCGTACGGCCTCTTCCGCGCCGTCGACGTGCCGGCGCCCCACGTGGGCTACGCGCACCTGCAGGTCAACAGCGAGGACTATGGCCTGTACCTCGACGTCGAGTCGATCGACGGCACCTTCTTGGCCAAGCGCTACGAGGAGACCCTGCACCTCTGGGAGGGCGAGTACGGCACGGACATCGTGCCCGGCAACGTGGCCGGCTTCGACCTCGACGAGGGCTCGAGCAAGGATACGATCAGCTTGCTGGAGCTGGCCCTGGCGGTGGTAGAGCCGCCCGGACCCGAGTGGTTCGACACGGTGGGCGCGCTCGTCGACCTCGACGAGATGGCCCACATGTGGGCGGTCGAGATCTTCATCGGCCACTGGGACGGCTACGCGCCGACCATCAACAACTACTTCCTGCACGAGGACGGCGCGGGCGTCTTCACGATGATGCCGTGGGGCACCGACCAGACCTTCGACGCCTGGCTCGCGCTCCACGAAGGCGGGGGCGTGCTCTTCCAGCGCTGCCTCGCCACTCCAGCCTGCGGGGCGCTCTACGAGTACGCGCTCGTCGATGTGCTCGCGGCCGTGACCGACGCGGGCATCGTCGAGCTCGGCGCGGACATCGCCGCCACCGTGCAGCCCCACTACTTCGAGGATCCCATGGCGCCGCACGGCGCGGCCCACGCGGCCGATGCCGCTCAGGAGGCGATGATCTGGCTGCTCGAGCGGGCTGCTTGGCTCGAGGGCCGCATGGCCTGCCTCGCTTCGGACACCCCGGACGGCGATGGGGATGGCGCCCTCTGCTCCCAGGACTGCGACGACGGCGACCCGGCCATCGCCCCCGGGATGCCGGAGATCTGCGATGACGGCATCGACCAGGACTGCTCCGGGCTCGCGGACGATGGCCTCGGCTGCAAGCCCGTCTGTGAGCTGGCCTCCGATGGCGAGACCCTCTATCACCTCTGCATCCAGGAGCTGCCGTGGGAGATCGCGCGCTCGCAGTGCCAGGCGGCCGGCGGCGACCTGCCGATCCTGGACAGCGAGGAGGAGTCCGAGCTGATCCGGGACCTGGCCACGGAAGCCGGCCTCGGCTGGACCTGGTTCGGCCTCACCGATCTCGAGGAGGAGGACGAGTTCCTCTGGGTGGACGGCACCCCCCTCGACGAGGACCTCGCCCTGTGGGGCCCTGGCGAGCCCAACGACGCCGGCGGCGAGGACTGCGTGCACTGGATGCCCAACGGCCACTGGAACGACCTGCCCTGCGAAGCTCCAATCCACTTCGTCTGCGAGACACCCTGCGCGGACCTGGAGCCGGGCGCGTGCGAGCTCGAGGAGCAGCCGCCCGCCGCAATCTGCGAGGAGCTCTTCCGCGGCCCGCACCGCTACCTCTTCTGCGATACCGCGGGGACGTGGGCGGAGGCCCGGGCCTCCTGCAAGGCCCAGGATGCCGATCTCGTGGTCCTCGACGTGGCGGCGGAGGGGCTGTGGCTCCAGGGGGCCATCAGCGCCACCTGGGGCGGGGGCGGCGGCTGGATCGGCCTCGGCGATCACCACACCGAGGGCATCTACCGCTGGGTCGACGGCAGCGCCCCCACGTGGGAGGCCTGGGCCCCCAACGAGCCGAACGACTGGGGGCCCGGCGAGGACTGCGTCGAGGTGGTCGACGGGGGCCTCTGGAACGATCTCGTCTGCGACTGGGAGCGGCGCTGGATCTGCGAGGATCTCTGCGAGGAGGATCAGGACGAGGATAACGACGGCGCCCTCCGTTGTGGGGAGGACTGCGACGATGACGATCCGGACCTCCACCCCGGAGCCGCGGAGGTCTGCGGCGACGGTATCGACCAGGACTGCTCCGGGATCGCCGACGATGGCCCGGACTGCGCCCCGCCGATGGTGGAGCTGGACGTGGGCGGAGAGCTCTTCGTGGCCTTGAGCGGCGGCGCCCCGTGGGAGGCCGCGCGGGAGGCTTGTGTCGCTTTGGGCCTCGAGCTGGCCTGGTTCGACGACGCCGGGCAGCAGGGCCATGCCAGGGCGTTGATGGTCGGGGGGCATGGTCTACCAGGCGCGCCCTGGCTCGGCGCCCTCCCCGCCGTGGCCGCGGAGCCGCCGGCGTGGGCCATCGGCGTGGGCCCGACCTGGAGCGCGTGGGGGGTGGGCCAGCCCGACCTGGACCCCTCCGAAGAGAGCCCGACCTGCCTGACCCTGGATACGGGAGCCCGCTGGGACGACAGCCCCTGCGCCCAGGAGCGAGTCCCCCTCTGTCGATCGCTGCCGACCGCCCTGCCCTGACAGGCCCTCGGGGGCCTCGCGCAGGGGCGAGGGCGGTTGGTCATTCTTGCCGAGGACATCCAAGCGCCGAGCTACTCCAGGCCACCCTCCTTGAGGGCCCGGAGGCGCAGGCGCAGCGCGTTGATGCGGATGAAGCCCTCGGCATCCTGCTGGTCGTAGACCGTATCCTTCTCGAAGGTGGCGAAGGAGAAGGAGTACAGCGAGTTCGGGGACTTACGGCCGGTGAGGATCACATTGCCCTTGAACAGGCGCAGGCGCGCGGTGCCGCTGACCGGCTCCTGGGTCTCCCGGACGATCTTGCGCATCAGCTCGCACTCGGGCGAGTACCAGTAGCCGCGGTACATCGCGGTGGCGTAGCGGGGCATCATGGAGTCCCGCATCAGCATGACCTCGCGGTCCATCGTCAGGGACTCGATCGCGCGGTGGGCGGCGTGAAGGAGCGTCACACCGGGGGTCTCGTAGACGCCGCGAGACTTGATGCCGACGTAGCGATTCTCGACCAGATCGACCCGACCCACGCCGTGGCGTCCGCCGACCTTGTTGAGCTTGCGCACGAGCTCAGCAGCGCTGCCTCCCTCGCCGTTGACCGCGACGGGGATGCCCTTGTCGAAAGAGATTGTGATCTCCTCTGCCTCGTCCGGGGTCTCGGCCAGGGGGCGGGTGAGGAGGTGGGTCTCTGGGGGCGGCTCGGCCCACGGATCTTCGAGCACCCCGCCCTCGAAGCTCACGTGCATGAGGTTCCGGTCGATGGAGTAGGGCTTGTCCGCGGTGGAGATGATCGGGATGCCGCGGGACCTCGAGTAGGCGATGAGGTCGGAGCGGCCCTTGAACTCCCAGTAGCGCCAGGGCGCGATGACCCGGATGTGAGGATTGACCGAGTAGGAGGCGAGCTCGAAGCGGATCTGGTCGTTGCCCTTGCCCGTGGCGCCGTGGACGACCGCGTCGGCCCCCTCCTCCTGGGCCACCTCGGCGAGGCGGCGGCCGATGAGGGGGCGCGCCAGGGAGGTGCCCATCAGGTAGCTGCCCTCGTAGACCGCGTTGGCCTGGACGGCGGGCACGATGAAGTCGCGAGCGAACTCCTCGGTGATGTCCTCGATGATCGCCTTGGAGGCGCCGGTGGCGATCGCCTTGTCCTCGAGCCCGTCGAGCTCCTCCTCCTGTCCGACGTCCGCCGTGTAGCAGACGACCTCGCAGTCGTAGGTCTCCTTGAGCCAGGTGAGCATGGCCGAGGTGTCCAGCCCGCCGGAGTAGGCCAGCACGCACTTGTTCACATCGACGGCAGGGAGCATCTCCTACCCTCCTTGTTCCACGAGGTTCCAGATGGTGTCCGCGACCCCCGACGGGGCCTTCCCATCGGCGATCACGGCGAGCACGGTGTCGTCGCCGGCCACGGTGCCGACGACGCCCTCGAGGTTGAGACCATCGAGGGCGAGACCCACGGGCTGGGCACAGCCGATGCGAGTCCGGAGCACGAGGAGGTTCCCGGCCGGGACCACATCGCGTAGGAATTGCTTCAGGTTGCGGGCCGCCGCCGCCCGCCCGAGGCGGGGCTGCACCTGGCGGTAGCGGGAGCCCCCGGTGGGGGTCGGCTCCTTGACGACGCCGAGCGCGCGGAGGTCCCTGGACAGGGTCGCCTGGGTGACGTCGATGCGATCCTCCGCGCCGAGGAGGCTCGCGAGCTGGTCCTGGCTGGTGACCCGATGCTCGTCGAGGATGCGGAGGATGGCGTGGTGGCGTCGGCCGCGCATGGGACGGGTTATGCAGAACCACGCATGAATATGCAAGGCAATTTGCGGGGGGCGCTCAGGTCGCCGGAGTCCCCACAGCGAGGATGCGATCCGCACGGAAGCTCTTGGCCAGATCGTCCAGGTGGCACCAGGCCCTCAGGTAGAGCACACCCTGCTGCTCGTAGAACGCCAACGGGGTCACGGGGCGCGGACCGCGGCCGTG
>CAZEHU010000092.1:0-2756 GCA_964511605.1 uncultured Myxococcales bacterium | reverse complement strand
ACCCCGGTAGCGGATCGTCATCGAGCGCTCGATCAGGATGCCCTCGACGAGGGGCTCGAGCCGAGCCGGCACGTGCACCTCGAGGTCGGCTGGCGAGGGGATGCGTGTGCGATCGGTCTCGAGGGCCGACAGGCGCCGTGCCGAGCGGCGCGCCACGCAGCGGGCGAAGACGTTGCGGCAGTGGATCGCGTCCGGGAGCGCACGATGGGCGCGGGTATCGAGGCCGGCGCAGCCGAGCCACTCCACGAGGGATTGCAGGCCGTAGCGGGGCGCGTCCGGCAGGCAGGTGCGCGCCACCTCGGCGGTGCAGAGGACCGGCGGCAGGATGAGCGGGCAGCCGAGGCGATGGCCGGCGGCGACCAGGAAGCTGACGTCGAACTCGGCTCGGTGGGCGAGGAGGACGGTGTCCGGCTCCGCGACGAGCCAGGAGGCTACATCGTAGAAGACGTCCTCGAGCGGCGGGGCACCGTCGAGCTCCTCGTTGCCGAGGCCGGTGAGGCGGGCGACGGGCGTCGGCACGGGGCGCCCGGGGTCGATGAGGGTCACGAGCTTGTCGGAAGGCTCGATGATGCCCGCGGGGTCGAGCCGAAAGCGCACCGCGCCGATCTCGCAGATCCGATCGAAGCCCGGCGCCACCCCCGTGGTCTCGAGGTCGAGCGCGATGAAGCTGATCGTGCGGAGGGGCAGGTCGAAGGTGCTGGGCGGGCTCATCTGCCGACGGAGCCTACCAGAGCCCCAGGTGGCGTCACGTGGGGACGGCGTCTCGATCGCGGTGATTGAGACTCGTCCGGCGCCGTGCTAGCCACCCGTGCCATGTCGCACAGGGCACGGATCCGGACCTGCCTCGGCGCCCTCGTGGCGACCGGCGTGGTGCTGGGTCTCGGGGGCTGCCAGGCGGGCTCCGTCGGCACCGAGCCGATCTCTCGCTGCGTACCCGAGGGGGCTTGTGGCGAGGCGATGTTCCAGGCCGGCCTGAAACGCGGCGAGCCGAACCTGGAGCGAGGTCAGGAGCTCTACAACGCGAGCTGCGCGAGCTGCCACGGCCTCGGGGGCAGGGGCGTCGGCCCCACCGCCGCCATCGACATGACCCAGGCCACCTGGCACGCGAAGCTCGAGGACAAGGAGATCGCCGAGGCGATCCAGCGCGGGCGCCCGCCCACCATGCCCCCCATCCCCCTCGGGGAGACCCAGCTCCGGGACGTGATCGGCTACGTGCGCACCTTGAAGGCCCAGCGTTGACCGCAGATTTGGTGCCGGCGATGGACGTTGAGGTACGAGGGACCCCGGTGCTCTTCGTCGATGGTCCCATGGTGATCGGCGCGCGGGAGCCGAAGGTGCTCGGGCAGATGATCACGTCGATGCCGGATCAGGGAGGGGGGGGCTAGGGTGCACCGCGCCGCCATCGGCATCTTCGACTCCGGGATCGGTGGGCTGACGGTCGCCGCGGAGATCGGCCGCCAGCTCCCGCACGAGGACCTCATCTACCTGGGCGATACGGCACGCCTGCCCTATGGAACGAAGAGCGCGGGCACGGTCGCGCGCTATGCGGAGCGGGCCGTGGAGCTCCTGCTGCGCTACCCTCTCAAGGCGGTGGTGGTCGCCTGCAATACCGCCAGCGCCCATGCCCTGCCCGCGCTCCGGGCCATGACCGACCTGCCGGTGCTGGGGGTCGTGGAGCCAGGCGCGCGCAGCGCGATCGCCGCGAGCCGCGACCCCTCGGCCCCGATCGGAGTGGCAGGCACAGAAGCGACAGTCCGCTCCGGCGCGTATGCGGACGCCATCGAGGCCCTCGAGCCGGAGCGGCAGGTGGTGCAGCACAAGTGGCCCCTCCTCGTCCCCCTCGCGGAGGAGGGTTGGTTCGAGCACCCCGTCGCCCGCCTGACGGTGGAGACCTACCTCGACCCCTTCGCCCGTGCCGGCGTCGACACCCTGGTCCTGGGGTGCACACACTATCCGGGCTTCAAGCCGCTGATCGAGGAGGTGCTCCAGGAGTGCTTCCCCGACTGCGGCCCCATCGCCCTCGTCGACTCCGCGGAGGCGGTCACCGCCGAGCTCACCGACATCCTCCAGGAGGCCGACCTCTCCGCGCCCGAGCGCGCTGGTCGTCGCAGCTTCTTCTGCACCGACGCCCCCGAGCGCTTCGCGCGTGTAGGCGCAGGCTTCTTCCCGGGCGGCGACCTCGCTACGGCCACGGCCGTCGACCTCTGAGAGCCCGCAATCGCGCTCGCCCGATTGGAGCGGCTGCTCGCGCGCAGCGTCAGTAGGTGCCGATGACGTCCAGGTAGAAGACCTGGCGGTTGGCGGCGCCGTTGGTCGTATCCCAGAAGGGAAAGCGGAGGCCTTGGTTGTCGGCGTGCTTGGGGGCCTGGGCGAGGAGGCTGCCGAGGGCGAGGGAGAGGTTGTCCGTGAGCTCCCAGCCCACCTCGAGGGTCCCGTAGGAGAGGTCGGAGCGGCCGCGGCCCGGGTCGGCGTAGGGCGACGCGAGCTCGTCGGCGGGGAAGGCGTCGTAGCCGAAGCTGTGCAGGAGCTCGTACGAGATGGTGGCCGAGCCCCTGTCGAGGAAGCTGAAGCTCAGACTGGCCACGTGATCCACCCAGAAGCTGGTGGAGGCGCCGGCGACCGCCACCAGCCCCTCGCCCAGGGCCTCGGCTCCCCCCGCGCGGGTGACGGGTGGCAGGGCAAAGTCCTCCTGATCGAGGGCCGCGGTGGTGGAGCGGTGGAAGTTCTTGCCGAAGGTGGCCCCGTACGACACGGAG
>CAZEHU010000091.1:0-8563 GCA_964511605.1 uncultured Myxococcales bacterium | reverse complement strand
GATGAGCGCGGTGAGCGGGGGAACCCCGGTGACTGGCTACAGCGGCTATGCGGGCACCTCGATCTCCGGGACCCCACAGCTCGGCTTCGGCGTGTGGCTCTCGGCCGACGCTCTCGACAACGAGGTCGCTACGACCAATACGCTCGAGGGCGAGCCGATCGTCTACGTTCACGGTGCGCAGGGCCTCACGATCGAGGGCTATGTGCTCACGGCAGAGGTCCAGCCCCTGAACCTCGGGAAGATCGTGGTGCTGGACTCCGAGGAGGTGGTGATCCGTGACAACGTCGTCGCCCACCACTCTGGAGCCAGCGGCGCGCCGGCGTTCTTCGGCTCCTACAATGTCGCTCCTCCTCAGGTCGGAGATCCGGGCGTCGGCATCCGGGTCAGCGGCTGCGCCGGGTGCGAGGTCCGCTCGAACGAGGTCTCGCACATCACGGGTGGGCACGGAGGACGTGGTGGTCCCGATGGCACGTACTTCACGGCGGCCGCAGGAGGCCCGGGCATCGGCCTGTGGGTGGTGGACGCCCCCGGGGTCGTGGTGGCCGATAACGCAATCGCGGATGTGGTGGGAGGCCGAGGAGGCAACTGGACACTGGGCGCTCCCGGCGGGGAGGGCAGGGGCCTGCACGTCTCGGGCTGCCCCTTGGCCAGCGTGATGGACAACGAGATCACCGCCATCAGCGGCGGCCAGCAGGGGCTCTGGTCCGATGACCACCGCGGCGGAAAGGCGAGGGGGGGCGTGGTGGAGGGGAGCGACGGCCTCGTCGTCGAGGGCAACCGGATCAGCGACATCAGCGGGGGCCCGCCCCACGGCGGACCCTATGCCAAGGGCCTCATCGGCCAGGCCGTCGGCCTGGACATCGTCGCCACGACCCCCGCCTCCCTGGCCCACCAGACCATCTGGACTATCGCCGGCTCTCCCTCAGAGGACGCAGCGCCCGCCTCGGCCTGCCTCCAGCTCGAGCCCTCGGGGACCTTCATGATCCAGCACCTCACCTGCTGGGGCGTCGGCTCCGAGGCTCTCCCGATCGGCCAAGGGGTCGCCATCCTCGCGGGCGCCGCGCAGCCGGTGTCCCTCGTGAACAGCATCCTGGGCGACATCACCGGCGCCGGCCTCTGGAGCCACCCGGACAGCTCGCCAAACAAGGTGCTCGCGACCTACTCCACCATCTTCGAGGCCGCGGGCGGCGCTGTCTCGAACGCCGAGGCGTTCACAGGCCTGCTCGAGGAAGATCCCCAGCTCGCGGACCCGACGAGCGGAGACTTCACCCCGGCCGCCACGAGCCCCACCCTGAACACCGGCCACCCCGCCTCCCCCTACTGTGCCGAGCCCCAGCCCAACGGCTGCCGGGCCGACCAGGGGGCGATCGGCGATACGGACCAGGCGGGCAGCGACCCGGACGCTCCCCACTGCCCGTGCGAGTAGCGCGCCGGCCCCCTGTTCGCCAATCTCCGACCAGCCACTCGGGAGCCCGTTGCTCATGGGCTTCGCGGGCGTCTCGAGGACGAGATCCAAGGCTTCTTCCTGGCCACAAGCCGCCCCAAGACGCGACTTGTGGCTGATAAACGCCTTTCCAATGCAGCCATAACATGGTAGCGGAGAGGGGTCATGGCCGGGATTCGCAGAGACCTGAGTGGTCGCGAGCGCGAGCGGAGGCTGCTGGCCAGCCTCGTCGCCTCGGAGCGCTCCGAGTTCGTCGCCCTCTACGGCCGCCGGAGGGTGGGAAAGACCTTCCTGGTCCGCCGCTTCTTCCAGGACCAGGGAGTCCACTACTTCGAGCTCGTTGGGCGCTTCGGTGCCCCGACCCGCGAGCAGCTCGAGCTCTTCGCACAGAGCCTGGTCTCCGCTTTCCACGATCGGCCCCGCCGCCTGGCCCCACCGAGGAGCTGGTCCGAGGCCCTCGGGATGCTCGCCGCGGCGAACGATGCCGCCCCGCGCCCACCGAGCGGGCGCTTCGTGCTCTTCTTCGACGCGCTGCCCTGGCTCGCGGTGAGGCGCTCGGGTTGCCTCGCCGCGCTCGAGCATTTCTGGAACGCGTGGTGCCAGCGTCGCGATGACATCGTGCTCATCGTGTGCGGGTCGGCGGCTTCATGGATGCTGAGCAAGCTGGTGCA
Source organism: uncultured Myxococcales bacterium (assembly GCA_964511605.1). Taxonomy (GTDB): domain Bacteria; phylum Myxococcota_A; class UBA9042; order PHBI01; family JACKFB01; genus CAZEHU01. The sequence continues at coordinate 6,448 of CAZEHU010000091.1, read as the reverse complement.
CGCACGTGGGGGCCTTCACAACCGCCTGACCCGCACGATCCGCCTCCTGCCCTTCACCCTGGCGGAGACCCGTGCGTACTTCCGGGATCGAGGGATGCGCCTCACGGAACGCGAGCTCGTCGAGCTGTACATGGCGGTGGGCGGCGTCCCCCACTACCTCGACCACGTCGACAGGGGGCTCTCGGTGGCCCAGACCATCGACGCGCTCTACTTCGGGGCCGAGGCTCCCCTCGCCGGCGAGCTCGACCGCCTCTTCGCTTCACTCTTCGACGACCACGACAGGTACGAGGCTATCGTCCGGTCCCTGGCCCGCAAGCGCGGGGGACTGAGCCGCAAGGAGCTGCTCCGTGAGGTCGACCTGCCCTCCGGTGGCACGGCCACCACCATGCTCACCAACCTCGAGGAGGGGGGCTTCATCGAGGCGACGATCCCCTTCGGGCGGGTCTCCCGAGACCGCCTCTTTCGCCTCACAGACGAGCTCTCCCTCTTCCACCTGAAGTGGCTCTCCGGCCGAAGGCCCTCGTCGTGGCTGCCGATCCGCGGCACGCCGCGCTGGCAGGCCTGGGCGGGGCTCGCTTTCGAGAGCCTCTGCCTGAAGCACCGGGCGGCCATCCTCCGCGCGCTGGGGATCTCGGGAGTGAGGGTGGAGGCCTCGGCCTGGCACCACCCGGAGGCGCAGATCGACCTCGTGCTCGATCGAGCCGACGACCTCATCACCCTCTGCGAGGTGAAGTTCTCCGACGGCCCCTTCACCATCACCAAGCGCTACGCGGCGGACCTCAGGAACAAGCTCGCGGTCTTTCGGGAGGCCACGGGCACCCGCAAGGGCCTGCGGCTGGTGTTCGTGACGACGTACGGTGTGAAGGACAACGCGTGGTCCCGCGAGCTGGTGGACGGGGTGCTCACCCTCGAGGACCTGTTCCCGTGAGGGTGGAGCGACCCGCGGAAGCCAACACTTCGGCGTGCCTCACCGCCCCTTGTACACCGGCTCCCGCCGCGCCATGAAGGCGCTGACCGCTTCGCCGAGGTCCTCGGACTGGAGGAAAGCCGCGTTCCAGGTCGCGACGTACTGGAGGCCCTCGGCGATGGGGCGGCCCTCGCCGTAGCGGAGGACCTCCTTGACGCCGCGAATCGTCAGCGGGGGGTTGGCTCCGATCTGGCGGGCCAGGGTGAGTGCGGCCTCGTCGAGGGCGGCTCGATCGGGCAGGACGCGGAGGACGAGGCCCATCTCCAGGGCCTCCTCCGCGCTGATGTCGCGGGCGGTGTAGGCCAGCTCGCGGGTGCGGGCGGCGCCGATGATCGGGGGCAAGCGCTGGAGGCTGCCGAGGTCCGCGACGATGCCGATGCGTGCCTCGCGCAGGCTGATCTTCGCGTCGGCCGAGCAGAGCAAGAGGTCGCAGGCGCTCGCGATGTCGAGGCCCCCGCCGATGCACCAGCCGTGGATCGCGCCGATGACCGGGACGGGAAGCTCCGCCAGCGCGCTCACCGCCTCCTGCCAGCGGCGGATGAGCGCCAGCAGCTCGGTCCGCGGCCCAGCGAGGCCGGCTCCCCCGATCAGGCGACCGTGCTCCTTCATCATCGCGGGCAGGTCGAGGCCATAGCTGAAGCAGCGCTCGGAGCCCCGGAGCACCACGGCGCGTAGCCCCTCGGTCGCTCCCAGCTCCCGGAATACGGGGCCCATCTCCTCGAAGAGCGCTGGTGGGCAGGTGGGGGAGCTCAGGCTCACGACGGCGAGCCCTCCCTCCTCGTGGCGAATCTTGAAGTGTCGGTCCATCAGCTCCTCCTTACCCGGCGACGCCCCATCATAGGGCCGAGGGGCCGCTGCCGTGCTGTACGCACCCGTAACCCGATCGCCTGAGGTCGGGCCCGGGCCTGGTCGCGAGCCTTGGCCTCCGAGAGAGGCGGGCGGGCTCAGCGCCGAGGCGGGGGCTGCGTCGCGATCCATGAAGGGCCCGCGCCCCGCGCGGCGCTGGACCATCAGGGCCAGGAGGCCCGCCCCGGCCGCCGCCAGGACGTGCTTGACGGCGTGGCCGGCGAGGAGCTCGTCGCTGGCCTCCCAGAGCCATCGATCCCCCACCTCCGCCACCTTGGCGAGGCCGTAGAGCACCAGGGCGCCGATCAAGTAGCCGGCGCCCCCGAAGGGCGAGCGATAGGCCACCAGCAGCACCGGGATCGCGAGCAAGGGCGCGAGCTGCACCCAGACATAGGGCCTGAGGTCGTCGAAGAGGCGCCAGTAGACGACGCTCAGGATGCCCAGGGGCACCGCGACCAGGAGGCCCGAGCGCTCGAGGCGCGGGTGGATGTGCTCGGCGAGCAGGGCCACGAAGAGCCCCATGAAGCCCACGGTCATCGGCAGCCGATCCCAGACCAGCCGCTCATCGTCCGGCGACCAGTGGTACCAGCTCGAACCGAAGGTCACGAGGAGCACCCCCAGGAAGAGCAGCGTCCAGGCCCATCGAGCCGAGCCCGGGCCCAGGCGCGGGCATCCCCAGAGGCCCCAGAGCCCCGCGAGCAGGAAGGGCAGGTTGCTCGCCACGTCCGCGAAGTGGGGGATGCCCAGCCAGGGCCTCGCGTCCGCGAAGCCATGGTAAGCCTGCGGCTGGGGGATCGGCTCCACGAAGGCCAGCAGCACCACCAGCGGCGCCAGGAGCACCGCCGGCACCACCGCTCGGCGCAGGGCCGTGGAGGTCGCGGGCGTCGGGCCTCGGGCTGGGGTCTTGAGCATGGCGAAGTGTACAGGGGAGGCTGGTCGACCAGCCAGGGGGCGGCGTAGGCTGCCGGCCCACGGGGCCGCTGCGGTCCCCTCGCCGCGGGAGAGAGCCCATGGTCCAGCGCTTCCTCGAGGGCAATCGACGCTTCGTCGAGGGCGAGTTCCAGGAGCGCGCCCACGTCTACCGGGCCCTCACCGAGGGGCAGGAGCCGAAGCTCCTCTGGATCGGCTGCGCCGACTCGCGGGTCAGCGAGACCGCTGTGACCGACTCGATGCCCGGCGAGATCTTCGTCCACCGCAACGTCGCGAACATCGTGGCTTTCCAGGATACCAACGTCGCCGCGGTGCTCGAGTACGGCCTCAAGCACCTGAAGATCCCAGACGTGGTGGTCTGCGGCCACTACGGCTGCGGCGGGGTCCGCGCCCTCGACGCCGGCATCGGCGACCCCTTCATCGAGGACTGGCTGCTGGTCTCCTACACCGTCAAGGCGCGCGCCGACGCCATGCCGGACCTCCAAGGCGAGGCCCGCCACCGCTGGATGGTGGAGGAGAACGTACGCCTCCAGGTCCGCCACCTCGCTACCACCGGCGTCCTGCGCCGAGCCCGAGCGGAGCCAGGCGGTGGTCCCAGCCTGCACGGCTGGGTCTACGACATCGCCACCGGTGAGCTGAACGTGGTGGTGGACGGCCGGGCGTGAGGTCGCAGCCCGCAGCGCCCCGCCGACCGCGAAGGCTCACCACCCCATGACGCCCGCCGTCGCCGTCGTCGTGCTCCTGGCTTTCGCTTTCGCGATGGAGCGGCTGCTCCGGCGCGCGAGCTGGTCGGTCGCCAACTTGAGCGGCATCGAGTACCTCGCCGCGGGCGTCTTCCTGGGAGAGGGCGCCACCGGCTTCATCGGCCCCGAGGTGGCGGTCCGGCTCGACGCCTTCGCGGCGGTGGTGCTGGGGCTCTATGGCTTCCTCCTCGGCCTCTCCCTCGCCGGAGACAAGGCCCGCCGCGGCGCCTCCGAGGGGTTTGTCGCGGCAGCGATCGGGGCCGCCGTCGTCGCCGTCGGTCTGCTGAAGCTGGGCACCTTCGCCGGCATCGTCGCCACCGACGACGAGGCCCTCTGGCTCGCCCTCGGGGTCGCGGCGGTCTCGATGGCCGGCTCCGAGGCGGTCTGCCTCGACGGGCTGCGGACCGTCGGCGCCCGGGGGCCCGTGGCCCTCCGCCTCGCGGGCATGGCGCGCGCCTCCGGCATCGCCGCGGTGGCCCTCCTTGGGATCGTCCTGGCCGCCGCTCGCTGGCATCAGCCCGCCGGCGACGAGGAGCTCCGCCTCTGGGTCTGGGTCCTGGTGAGCGGCGCAGCGGGGGCCCTGTCCGGCCTGCTCTTCCGTGGCTTCCTGGGCCCGGACGCCCCGGAGGATCGGACCTTCCTGGCCACCGTCGCGATCGTGATCTTCGCCACGGGCCTGGCCACGGCCATGGGCATCTCGCCCCTCTTCGTCAACGTGGTCGCGGGCCTGACCGTGGCCCTGGTCTCGCCCCACGCCTCCCAGCTCCGGCGCGTCCTCAGCCGCCTCGAGCATCCCGTGGAGATCCTCGTCCTCCTGCTCGCCGGCCTCGCCTGGCGCCAGCCCGAGCTCTGGGGCTGGATGGTGGTGCCCGCTTTCCTCGTCCTGCGGGTCGTCGGCCTCTCCGCCGGGGTCGGCCTGCTCGAGCGCCTGCGCCCGAGCGGCCCGCCCGTCCCGCGGCTCGGCTGGGCGATGGCGGGCCAAGGACCCCTCGCCGCGGCCCTGGCCCTCGACCTCAGCGGCACCCGGCCCGGCCTCGGCGCCGTGGCCCTGACCGCCGCCGCAGCCAGCCTCCTCCTCACCGATCTCACCTCCCGCCGCGCCATCCGCCGCGTCCTCTCGGACGCCGGAGAGGTGGTCCACGGCCTGCCGCTCGCCCCCACCGTCGAGCCCGCCCCGTGATGGCCCTCCTCCGGCGCGTGCTCGTGGTGGCCCTGGCGGTGGCGGCTCTCCTCGGTGTGCGGGCGCTGCAGGTGGAGGTAGGCCGCGGCGCCACCGCCCCCTTGACCCTCGCCGCCATCGGCACGGTCCTGCTGGCGGCCTTCACCATCGGCCACCTCATCGGACAGCTCGGCCTGCCCAGGGTCACCGGCTACATCCTCGCCGGCATGGTGATGGGCCCCTCGATCTCGGGCCTCCTGCCCCCCGACACCGTCGGGGATATGCGCATGTTCAATACCCTGGCCCTCGGCCTCATCGCCGTCTCCGCGGGCCTGGAGCTCCACCTGCCCGCCGTGCGCCGGGTGCAGAAGATCCTGACCGTCGCGGTGCTCACCAAGATCCCGCTCCTCCTCGTAGGCGTAGGCGGCGCCTACCTCGCTGTGCACTTCCTGGCCCCCCCCTTCGAGCTCTCGACCCCGGCGGCCGTCGCCCTGGCCCTGGTGCTCGGGGTGCTCGGCCTCGGCACCTCGCCCGCCATCGCCCTCGCCGTCACCAGCGAGACCCGATCCGCAGGGCGCCTCACCGACCTCCTCCTCGCCATCGCTGTGGTCAAGGACGTGGTGGTGGTGGTCGCCCTGGCGATCGCCCTGGCCGTCGCGCGCATCCTGGTGGCCCCCGACGCCGCCATGGACATCTCGATCCTCGGCCACGTGGGCCTCGAGCTCCTCGCCTCCCTGGCAGCCGGCGCTGTCGTCGGTGGGGTGCTCATCGCCTACCTCAAGTGGGTCCGCGCCGAGATGCTCCTCTTCGCCCTCGCGACGGTGATCCTCGTCGCCGAGGTCTCCGCGGCCCTCCACCTCGAGCTCCTCCTCGTCTTCATCACCGCCGGCGCCGTCGTGCGGAATACGACGGACTACGGCCATGACCTGCTGCACCCCATCGAGCGCATCTCCTTGCCGGTCTTCGTGGTCTTCTTCACCACGGCCGGGGCCGGCATCGACCTCAGCGCCACCTGGAGCCTCCTGCCCGTCGCTGTTCTCCTCACGGTCGTCCGCGCGGGGATGCTCTTCGCCGCGGGCCGCATCGGCGCTGCCGCGTGCGACGAGCCGGCTGCCATCCGCTCGAACGCCTGGCTCTCGTGGATCCCCCAGGCCGGCGTGACCCTCGGCCTCGTCCTCCTCGCCGCCGACAAGCTGCCGGAGCTCGCCGATCCCATCCACGCCACCGGCATCGCCCTGGTCGCCTTGAACCTGCTGGTGGGCCCGGTCACAGCCGGAATCGCCCTGCGGCGGGCCGGTGAGGTGGGACGCGCGGGCGCCGCGGACCCCCATGGGGCCCCCCACGAGGCGCAGACCGAACCCCCGGATCCTTCGGACGAGGCCCCGCACCATCCCTCGTCGGACTCCGCGGACAGCGAGGCAGCGCCTGGCTCGATGGCCCCCGTGCCCGAGCCCACGGCCCCCCTCGACGAGGCCCTCGAGCGCGCCCTCGGAGACCTCGGCGCCACCTTCGACGAGGCCCTCGAACGCTTCCGGGAACAGGTCCTCGCCCCCGCCGCCGCCGAGGCCGTGGCCCACGTCGACTCCCTGCTCCCGGAGGGGGCTGACGCCGAAGGGGTCCGCCGCATCGCCCGCGGAGCCCTGGAGGGCGGAGAGCGGGTGCCCCTCGACCTCAGCGAGGCCTCGGGCAGCCTCTACGCGGAGCTCGCCGCGGCGCTGCAGGCCCTCCCGGATCGGGTGGTGGTCCCCTGGTCCGAGCGGGAGCGCCGCCGCCAGCGGGGCGAGGGGCTGGGGGCCGGGATCC
>CAZEHU010000090.1:0-8590 GCA_964511605.1 uncultured Myxococcales bacterium | reverse complement strand
TTCGTTCGGTCCGCCCCGCAGCGCGGAGGCCGAGCCGGCGGCGCCGGCGGCGCCTGACGGCAACGGCCTCCCGGACGCCCGTGCCATACCCCCCAACGCACGCTGAGCGCGCGTTCGCCCCGCTTCGGCCCTCGAATACCCCCCAACGCAGGCTGAGCGCGCGTTCGCCCCGCTTCGGGCCTCGAATGCCCCCCAACGCACGCTGAGCGCGTGTTCGCCCCGCTTCGGGCCTCGAATGCCCCCAACGCACGCTGAGCGCGCGTTCGCCCCGCTTCGGGCCTCGAATCAGGGCCGAAGGGCGCTTGTCCAGTGTCTTCCGGTCCGGGGCACTAGCTACACTCCGACAGCAGCCTGCGCATCACCGGCTTGAGGCGGTTCGCGATGCCCGGCTGCTTCATCGCGTAGCAGAGGTTCGCGATGATGAGGCCCGCGGCGTCGCCGAGGTCGTAGCGGGTGCCCTTCAGGACCTGGGCGAAGAGGCCGTGGTCGGCCATCAGGCGGACCATGCCGTCGGTGAGCTGAATCTCCCCGCCCCGGCCCGGAGGGGTGCTCGCGAGGTAGTCGTAGATCTCGCCGGGCAGGACGTAGCGACCCACGACACCGAGGCGCGAGGGCGCCTCGGCAGGGTTGGGCTTCTCCACCATGCCGTCGAGGCGCCAGCGACCAGGGCCCACCTCCTCGCCGTGCACGATGCCGTAGGAGCTGAGGTCCTCGTAGGCGACCTCCTCCACCGAGACCGCCCCGCAGCCGGTCTCGTCCCACACGTCCATGAGCTGGCGGGTCGCGGCGCGGGGGCCGTCGAGCACATCGTCGGGCAAGAGCACCGCGAAGGGCTCGTCACCGACGATCGGGCGGCTGGTGAGGACCGCGTGGCCGAGGCCGAGGGGGCGGTTCTGGCGGATGGAGACCACGTCGATGAGGTCGCTCAGGCCCGAGATGCGCTCGAGCAGCTCCTCCTTGCCCTTGGAGTGCAGGATGTCCTGCACCTCGTAGCTGACGTCGAAGTGATCCTCGATCGCACCCTTGTAGCGACCGGTGACCAGCACCACCATCTCGATGCCGCTGGCGACACACTCCTCGACCACGAGCTGGATCGCCGGCTTGGCGACCACAGGCAGCATCTCTTTCGGGATCGCCTTGGTCGCCGGCAGCAGGCGAGTGCCCAGGCCGGCGGCCGGGATGACCGCCTTGCGGATCCGCTGGTGAGCCACGGAGGGGAGCGCGAAGGACAGAGAGCGAGGGCGGGCCACAGAGGCCCGGCGTCTCTACTCGCCCGAGGCCTGCTCGGCGAGGAACTTGCGCACCCCGACGGTCTCGGACTTCTTGAACTTCTTCTTCAGCTTCGGGGGCATGTCCCGGAAGGTCTGCTTCAGCGCCTTACGCTGCGTGCGCTTGGCCGCCTTGCGCTCGCCGCGGTCGGTGATGCTCTTGGTATTCGCCATCTTCGAGGGTCCTCTGGCCTTTGGGCCGCGGGGTTGTACGCGATCGCCTGGGCCCAGGCAAGCGGCGAGTGAACCGTCCCCACCGCGGGCCCTCGCGCTCGAGGCCATCACACCCGATGACCCCGAGAACTCGACCCGATCCCCGGTCGGCCCGAGCATCGTGCCGTGAACGTCGTCTTCCTGGTCCTGGTGCTCGGTGCGGTCGTCACCGCTGCCGCCGGTGGGACGATGGAGGCGGTGAGCGCGGCGACCCTCGCGGCCTCCGAGAAGGCCGTGAGCCTCGCCCTCTCGATGATCGGCTACTTCGCTCTCTTCCTCGGCCTCGTCCGTCTCGCCCAGGACGCGGGGCTGATGACGCTGCTCGCCCGCGCGATCCGGCCCCTGATGGTGCGCCTCTTCCCGGGGGTACCCGCCGACCACCCGGCCATGGGGGCGATGGTCCTGAACATGGCGGCCAACATGCTCGGCCTCGGCAACGCCGCCACACCGCTCGGCATCAAAGCGATGGAGCACCTCGCCACCCTGGGCGGCACGCCCGGGGTCGCCACCAACGCCATGTGCATGTTCCTCGCGATCAACACCTCGGGCCTCCGGCTCCTCCCCCTCGACGTGGTGGCGGTACGGGCCGCCGAGGGCTCTAAGGATCCTTGGGGGATCGTCGCCCCGACCCTGGTCGCCACCGGGCTCGCGACCATCGTGGCCGTGCTCGCCGCACGGGTCCTGGCCCGAAGAGGCGTTGGTGGCCACGCGGTACCTGCGCCCGCCGCCGCGGATCCGCCGCCCGAGGGCGAGCTTCTCGCGGAGCCCTCTCCCCGGGCCGTGCGCCTGACCGCGACCGGCCTCGCGCTCTTCGTGCTCGTCCTGGTGGGTCCCGCGCTCGGCGCCGCCTTCGCCCCGGCAGGCTCCGCCTGGGGCGCCGAGCTGAGGACCCTCGCTTCCACGGCCAGCGCCTGGGTAGTCCCTGTGCTCTTCGCGCTGGTCCTCGTCGCCGCCTGGCGCCGGGGGGTGCCCGTCTACGGCAGCTTCGTCGAGGGCGCCAAGGAGGGCTTCCACACCGCCATCCGCATCCTGCCCTACCTGGTCGCGATCCTCGTCGCTATCGGCATGCTGCGCGCCTCCGGCGCCCTCGAGGCCCTCACCTCCACCCTCGGCCTGGCCACCGAGCCCCTCGGCCTCCCCGGCGAGGCGCTGCCCCTCGCCCTCGTCCGGCCCCTGTCCGGCTCCGGCGCCTTCGGGGTGATGACCGACCTGGTCCAGACCCACGGCCCCGATACCTACCTCGGCTACCTCTCCAGCGTGCTCGTCGGCTCCACCGAGACCACCTTCTACGTGCTCGCCCTCTACTTCGGAGCCGTCAGCGTCACCCGCGCCCGACACGCCGTCGCCGCCGGCCTCGCCGCCGACCTCGCGGGCGTCTGCGGTGCCGTCCTGGTCTGCCAGGCCCTCTTCGGACACCTGGCGGGCTGAGCCCCTGAACGCGAGGCCCTCGATCTGCTAGGCTCCGCCGCGACCGCGACCTGGAGGTGATCCCGTGCCGAGGCCCTATTCGCTGCCCGCCACCCTGGCCCTCGTCCTCGCCGTGGCGCCGATGTCGGCCGCCCAGGAGATCCCGGACGAGATCCCCCGCGAGTTCGACTCCGCCCGCGCCGGCTTCGACGCCAGCGACGTCGATACGGGCACCGAGGTCATCGATCAGCTCTCCCACGACCTGACGACCCTGGCGATCAACACCCCGATCTGGCTCGCCAACCACCTGCCGGCGACGATGCCCCAGTCCGGCCTCGGAGCGGGCATCAACCTCGAGGGCGACGAGGGAGGCTTCGCCATCGGCCTCGTGCCGCTCCGCCTCGGCCTCTTCAACAAGTTCAACTCGGTCGGCAAAGGCACCGAGCTGCTGAACTTCGAGGACGTCGTCCCCTCCAACCTGCCCTGGCTCCAGCTCGGCGTCACCGGCGGCGTCAGCTTCGGCCACGGCGTCGAGCTGGGCTTCGACGTGCACGGCATCCCACGGCAGATCTTCGAGTCCGGGGATGCCGCCACCGCCAAGGTGCAGCTCCTCGGAGCGGCCGCCTCGCTCCGCTGGCGCATCAACGATCCCAAGCACGTCCTGCCCGCCTTCATCGTGGGTGTGGGCGGCTCCTTGTACCTGGGCGACCTCCAGCTCGGCGCCGGCTACTCCGATACCTTCTCGATCACCGAGACGGTCGACACCCCCGCCGGCCCCCAGGACGTCACCGTCAACGGCACCTACAGCTTCACCGGCTCCCCGCTGATGAAGTGGAGCCTCTTCCAGGTGGCGCCGGAGGTGCGCCTGGCCTGGAAGATGGGCCCGATCCGCCCCTATGTGGGCGCCAGCCTCGGCTGGACCTACGGCGAGGTCACCGGCGGCGCCCGCCTGAGCGCCGAGGTCACCATCGACAACATGGAGACCGAGTACGGCACCCAGGAGATCAACGAGACCGTACTCCACGAGGAACGAAACGACGTCTACTCCACCGCCCCGGCGAAGTTCACGGTCCGCCCCCACGTCGGCGTCGACATCATGCTCGCGATCCTCGCGATCTCGCTGCAGCTCGACCTGGCGGTGATGAACAACGATCCCGCCTCCACCGACCTCAGCGGCGCGGCCCAGGACTACGATCCGAACGCCGAGGGGGGCCTGCTCTTCAACGAGGCCTCCAAGCAGTCCCAGAGCGACAGCGCCCTCGTCGCGACCCTGGCCCTGAGGCTCAACTTCTGATGGCCGCCTCGGACGTCGCCACCCTGCTCGCCGCCGACCCCCTCGACCTCGCGGCCCTCGCGGCCGCCCTCGACGGCCTCGACGATCAGACCCGGGTGCCCCTGGTCCGAAGCTGGGACAAGAAGGTCCAGCGCAAGCTCTGGGACGCCTGCGCCGGCCAAGCCACGACCCTCGACGACTTCGTGCCCCCCGGCACCGAGCCGGGCGTCGAGGTGATCCACGCCGGCCGGAACTCCCTGCCCCTCTTCACCACCTTCGAGAAGCGCTTCACCCGTCCCGCGGACCGGGACGACGCCCTGTACGGCTACAACGAAGGCGTGACGAAGTCCTTCATCGGCCCCGGCTACTACGTCGCCCACGTCTTCGACGAGCGCGGCGAGGTGGGCGTCGACTACCTCCAGGTCCCCCCGAAAGACGCCCCCATGCCGGCCGGCTGGCCCAAGGTGAAGCCCAACGAGAGCGGCCTCCAGACCCTGGTGTACGCCGGCATGGTCGACTACATGCGCAAGGTCTCGAGCCACGTGACCATCGGCCGCGCCTACAAGAAGGGCACCGAAGAGCTCCCCCACACCTTCCTGCTCTGCCGCACGGGCCCATAGCCCCCCGGACTCGACCCCCCGGGCCCATGGTGCGCCCTATCGGGCTCGCTTCTTCTTCTTGGTGCCCGTCCGCGACCTCTTCGCTTTGAGCAAGCGACGCTCGAGCACCTGCGAGCGCGCGTGGCTCACAGGCAGCTCCAGAGGGCGATAGCCCTTGTGGATGAAGTGGTAGGTGGGCTGCGCCTCCGAGCGCTCCACCGTCACGATGAGCGGGGTCTCGCCCAGCAGCTTCTTTTCCCGGAAGACCGAGGTCCCCACAGGCTCGACCCGGAGCTCGAGGTCCACCTCGGCGGTCGCGGCGCCGGGCGCGCTCGTCGTGGCCGCCTCGCCGGCAGGCGCGGCCGCCGCCTCCGTTGCGGGCGTACCCAGGAGGCCCTCGGCTCCATTCAGGTAGTAGTACGCGCCCCCGCCCGCGAGCAGCAGGACGACGATCGGCGTCATCCAGCCTCCCGAGCGCCGGTCCTCCCGCGTCGCCGGGCCGCGTCGTCGACGCACCCCCGCTGCCGGAGGGGTTCGCCGCGACGCGGGCGGCCCGACATGCGCCGGCGCGGTGGAGACGTTCACGTAGGCGGTGGGCACCTCGGGCTCCGGCTCGGGCTCGGGCTCCTGAGCGGGCGCAGCGGCGTCCACGTCCACGTATCCGGTGGTGATCTCGGGCTCCGGCTCGGCGGCGAGCGGCGGGCCCTCCACGTCCACGTAGCCGGTGGTGATCTCGTCCTGCTCCTCCTCCCACACGTCCTGGTAGGCCGTGCTGATCTCCGGCTCAGGCGTCGCCGCGACGGCCTCGGGCATCGCGGTCACCGCCGAGGGCGACGAGCGCGGGACCGACGGCGTCGCGATGGTCTCGGTCGCGCCCGAGTCCTGGGTGGGGAGGCGCTGCGAGGCCAGGGCCGCCCGCGCCTGCATCGCCGCCTGCGAGGGGCGCCGGAGGGGGGCGGCGACCTCGGGCTCCCCGAGGCCCTCGAGCAGCGCGTTGGCCATCTGGGCGGCGTCGGCGTAGCGATACCCTCGGTCCTTCTCCATCGCGCAGAGGACCACCTCGTCGAACCACGGCGGCACCAGGGGGTTGATGGTCGAGGGGGGAGGCGCGTGCTGGGTGATGTGCTTGAGCAGGATCTCGGTCGCGTTCGAGCCGCGGAAGGCGACCTGCCCGGTCACGATCTCCCAGAGCACGCAGCCGAGGGCGTACAGATCGGCCCGGCCGTCGAGCTCATCTCCGCCGCACTGCTCCGGGGACATGTAGTACGCCGTGCCCAGGGTGCGGCCGGTCTGCGTCAGCCTCTCCTGCTCGTCCCGATCGTCGGCGACGATGCCGGCGATGCCGAAGTCGAGGAGCTTGACCAAGGGGCCGCCGACCCAGTCGCTCTCCTCGTCCGCCACGACCCAGATGTTCTCGGGCTTCAGGTCTCGGTGCACGAAGCCGTGCTCGTGCACCGCGGCCAGGGCGGAGCAGACCTGCACCCCCATGCGGGCGGCGAAGGCCGCGTCCGGGGCGATCTCGGTCTCGAGGAAGGCCTTCAGGTCGTCGCCCGGCAGGAACTCCATGACCAGGAAGTGCAGCCCCGACTCCGTTACCCCGAAGTCCGTGATCTCGACCACGTTGGGGTGGCGGACCTTGGACGCGGTCTGCGCCTCCCTCAAGAAGCGCTTCTTGGACTCCGCCACCAGGAGAAGCTCCGGGTGCAGCAGCTTGATCGCCACGTCCCGCGCCAGGAAGACGTGCCGCGCCTGCAGCACCACCCCCATGCCGCCCCCGCCGAGCACCCCCTCGATCAGGTAGCGCCCATCGAGCACCCGGCCCCGCACCAGCTCCTCGTCGCCGGTGTAGACCTCGAGCGGTGGTCCATGCTCGGTGGTGCTGTTGCCCACGAGCAGCACGCTAGCAGCCCTCCGCTCGCTGTCCAAGGGCTCCACCCCACACCTTCGTTGGGTGGCGATGTGCGCGCCCCGCCGAGCGCGCCCCGCACGCCGCCACCCAACGACTCGGCCTGTCGTTCTGGTCGTTGGTCGTGCCAAGCTCTGCCGGAGTCTCCAACGTCTCCGAACCTCGCCGAGCCTGATCGCTGAGGTAGGGCGCGAACCCCTGAGGGCCATCGCTTGCGATGCTGCCATCATGCCATCATGATGGCAGACGTGATCCGCGCTCAGCTCCAGTTCGACGAGGCCCAGTACGAGGCTCTCCGCCGCCGCGCCTTCGAGGAACGGATCTCGATCGCGGAGCTCGTCCGCCGCTACGTGGAGCGGGGTCTCGTGCAGGGGCCTCGTCAGACCCGACGCGGCGGAGCCCGCGGCCTGTTGCGCTTCGCCGGGATCGGGGCTGGACCCGAGGACCTGGCCGAGGCCCACGACGACTACCTCGCAGAGGTGGAGACCGAGTCCACGTCGTGAGGGTCTTCGTCGACACCTCGGCCCTCCTGGCCCTCCTGAACACAGCGGATCGAGCCCATGAGCGCGTGGTCGCGGCGCTCGAACGCCTCGAAGCCGCGGCTGCCGCGCTGGTGACCAGCAACTACGTCCTGCTGGAGGCGGAGGCGCTGGCCCGGCGCCGGCTCGGGCCGGCCTGCAGCGCGGCGCTGAGGTCGATGGTGGCCGAGGACCTCGACGAGGTGATCTGGGTGGGCGAGGAGCTCCACCACGAGGCGTGGTCCGCGGCGCTCACCGATGGGCGTCGCGGGCCGAGCATCGTCGACCGCGTGGGCTTCCTCCTCGTCGAGCGGCTTGCGCTGGACGCTGCCCTGGCCGTGGATGCGGACTTCCGGGGCAGGGGCTTCGACGTGCTTCCCTGATCCGTGTCGCTCAGGTGGAAGGGACAGGGCTCCCGGCCAGGCTCCGCAGCGTCGCGTCGAACTCCGGGAAGGAGGAGGCGATGGACTCGCGCCCGAGGATCTGGGGCGCGGGGGCCTCCGGACGAGGGGCGAGGAGGAGCGCGAGCAGCGAGGCACACATCGCGATTCGGTGATCCCCCCGAGCGTCGATGGGCGCCGCCGGCATCGTGAGGGGGCGCTGTGGATCGCCGTGGATCGAGAGGCCGTCGGGGTGCTCGTCCACCGGCACCCCGAAGGCCCCTAGCAGGGCCGCGGTGCGGGCGATCCGATCGGACTCCTTGACCCGGAGCTCGGTCGCGTCGCGGATGTGCGTCGTCCCGGCCGCCCGTGCCGCCAGCGTGGCGACCAGAGGCAGCTCGTCGATCGCACGGACCGAGAGGGCGCCGGCCACCTCCGCGCCCCGCAGCGGAGCCCACGTGGCGGTCACGTCCGCGGCGGGCTCGTGGTTCCTCTCCCGCTCGTCGCTGCGCTCCACCGGCGCGCCCATCGCCTCGAGCACCTCCAGGAATCCCGTGCGGGTGGGGTTCGTGCCCACGCCCTCGATGGTCACCCGGCTGCCCGGCACGAGGAGGGCCGCAGCGAGGAGGAAGCTCGCCGAGCTCAGGTCTCCGGGTACGTGGATCGGGCGGGCCCCGAGCGGCCCCAGCCCCCCGCTCGCCAAGCCCTCCGGGCGCCTGAGCCACGCCAGCATGCGCTCGGTGTGGTCCCGGCTGGGGGCCGGCTCGGCGACCGTGGTCTGGCCCTCCGCGTAGAGCCCCGCGAGCAGCACAGCGCTCTTCACCTGGGCGCTGGCGATCGGCGAGTCGTAGTGCCGGGCCACGACCGGCCGGCGGCCCCGGACCCGGAGCGGCGCGCGCCCACCCTCCGCCGCGGCGAGGAGCTCGAGCCCCATGGGCCCCAGGGGCTCCAGAACCCGCCCCATCGGGCGGCGCGAGAGGCTCTCGTCCCCCACCAGCTCCACCTCGAAGGGTTGGCCGGTGAGGA